>JBCCPD010000172.1:0-7651 GCA_039025075.1 Pseudomonadota bacterium
CCTCGCGCCGCCAGACCCCGGCGGCGGCGCCGCAGGCGGATACCGGATCGCCCGCCGCGCCGGGCAGGAAGCAGGCGTCGGCGTCGCTCCAGACCGGGCGGACCCGGGCGTGGGAGGTCAGGTGCAGGGCCGGGGACCAGCCGCCGGCGACGGCGATCACGTCGCAGAAGAGCTTGGTGGTCGGCTCGGCGCGGCCGCCGCCCAGATGGCGGCCGATCTCCAGCCATTCGACGCCCTTGCGGCCGCGGGCGCGCACGGGGACATGGCCGAGGCGCACGTCGACGCCCGCCGCCTCGGCCTGGGCCAGACGCTCCGGCGCGACGGCGAAGCGGCTGTCGATCAGGGTGACGTGGAGGCCGGCGTCGCCGAGGGCGCCGGCGGCGCGGTAGCCGCTGTCGTTGGCGGCGGCGACGACGACGCGCTTGCCGGGGGCCACGCCCCAGCGGCGAAGATAGGCGCGGGCGGCGTCGGCGGACATCACGCCGGGGCGGTCGTTGTCGCCGAAGACGAAGGGTCGCTCCAGCGCGCCGGCGGCGACGATGATGCGCCGGGCGCGCAGGATGTGGAGGCGTTCGCGCGGGCGGTCGGGGCCAGGGTCGAGGACGCGTTCGGAGAGGCCCGCGACGCCGTGGTCGTAGAGGCCGAAGCACATGGTGCGGGGCATCAGGCGGACGCGGCCGGAGGCGCGCAGCTCTCCCAAGGTTTCGACGCGGTGATACTCGGCGGCGTGGTCGCCGACCTTGCCGTCGGTCAGCAGGTCTCCGCCCAGCTCGAAATCCTGCTCGGCGAGGACCACGTCGAGGCCGGCTTCGGCGCAGTCGAGGGCGGCGGAGAGCCCGGCGGGGCCTGATCCGACGACGAGGACGTCGCAGTGGCCGTGCACGTGCTCGTACCAGTCCGGGTCGGCGCGGGGGGAGGCTCGGCCGAGGCCGGCGGCGGCGCGGATGAACTTTTCGGCGACCATCCACTCGCGGGTGCCGCCGAGCACGCCCATGAAGGTCTTGTAGTAGAAGCCGGCGGCGAGGAAGGGCGAGAGGAGGTCGTTGACCTCCCCGGCGTCGAAATCCACCGAGGGCCAGCAGTTCTGGGGGCGGGCGACGAGGCCGTCTTCGAGCTCCACCGTGGTGGGCTTGAGGTTGGGGGTCGTGCGGGCGCCTTCGCCCACCGTGACGAGGGCGCCGGCCTCCTCCTGCCCTTGGCCGACGATGCCGCGGGGACGGTGGTATTTGAAGCTGCGCGCCGCCACGCGGACGCCGTTGGCCAGCAGGGCCGAGGCGAGGGTGTCGCCGCGGAAGCCCTTCATCAGCTTCCCGTCCCAGCGGAACGACAGGGGCGCGTCGCGTTCCACGCGGCCTCCATGGTCGAGCCGGCGGGAGGTCATGCGCCGCCGCCTCCGCCGCCGCCCGCCGCTTCGGCGCGCGCGGCGACGGGTTCGGCCTCGGCCGCCTGGGCCGCCTGCTCCGCCTCCCACATCGCTTGGAGGTCGTCGCGGAAGAAGCGGACGGAGAAGATCTCGTGGGTCGCGTTGTCCCGCTCGACGATCAGAAGCGACCGGCAGCCTTGGGAGTGGCGCCACAGCTCCCGCGCGCGGCCGCGGGGCTGGTCGCGCAGGAAGACGGCCTCGTGCCAGGCGGCGGCGTCCGCCTCCACCGGCGGGTAGACCACGTTCGCGTCGCCCTCATAGGTGAACTCGCCCTCGTCGCGCAGGCCGCAGAAGGGACAGGGGATGCGCATCGCCGCTCCGGGCCCCCTGTCAGTGCAGCCTGGGCGAGGGGCCGGTCGCCTCCTCGTCCAAGGGCCGGCCGGTCTGGAAGCGATCCAGCGTGAAGGCGGCGTTCAGCTCGTGCGGGGCGTCATGGGCGATGGTGTGGGCGTAGCACCAGCCCGAGGCCGGCGTCGCCTTGAACCCGCCATAGCACCAGCCGGCGTTGAAATAGAGACCGGGCGTGCCGGTGAGGGTGATGAAGGGCGAGCCGTCCATGGACATGTCCATCACGCCGGCCCATTGGCGCAGCACCCGGATGCGGGAGATGAAGGGCATGAGGGAGACGGCCTTGGCCATGACCTCGCAGCCCACGCGGATGCCGCCGCGCTGGGCGTAGGAGGGGTGCTTGTCGATCTCCCCGCCGAAGACGAGGCCGCCCTTGTCGGATTGGGAGAGGTAGAAGAGCCCCGCCTGGCCCGAGGAGACGACATGGTTGACGATGGGCTTGAGCCCTTCGGTGACGTAGGCTTGCAGCTTGTGCGTCTCCAGCGGCAGTTTTCCCAGGCCGGCCTTCTGTGCGAGCGGACCGGTGGAGCCGGCGACGCAGAGGGCGATTTTTTGCGCCCGGATCTCTCCGCGAGTGGTTTCGACGCCGACGACGGTTCCGCCTTCGCGGACGAAGTCGGTGACCTCGCAGCCCTGGATGACGTCGACGCCGAGCGCGTCGGCGGCCCTGGCGAAGCCCCAGACCATGGCGTCGTGGCGGGCGGTGCCGGCGCGCTTCTGCAGAAACCCGCCCTCGATGGGAAAGCGGGCGTCCGAGGCGTAGTTGAGGTAGGGCGCGGCGCGCTTCACCTCGGCCCGGCTGAGCCAGGTCCCGTCGGCTCCGGTAATGCGCATGGTGTTGTAGCGCCGGGCGAAGGCGTCGCGCTGGCCGGGGTCGTAGCACAGCATCAGATGGCCGCGCTGGGAGAACATGACGTTGTAGTTCAGCTCGTGGGAGAGGTTCTCCCACAGCTTCAGGGTGTGCTCGTAGAACTCGCGGTTGCCCTCCAGCATGTAGTTGGAGCGCACGATGGTCGTGTTCCGGCCGGCGTTGCCGCCGCCGATCCAGGACTTTTCCAGCACCGCGACCCGCTTGAGCCCGTGGCGCTTGGCCAGGTAGTAGGCCGTGGCGAGCCCGTGACCGCCGCCGCCCACGATGACCACGTCGTAGGCCGGCTGCGGTTCAGGATCTCTCCACGCGCGGGTCCAGGTCTTTTGCCCGGAAAAGCCGTTGCGGAGCACGGCGAAGGCCGAATACCGCTGCACGCTGTCCTCCCATGTCGCGGAAACGTTACGCCCACGTGCGCGATGCCTTCAATCGGTTTTTGAATGGGATTAGTTTTTCTGCAGACCTCCTTCCATGCAGTGAAAGGCGCTTCCGCATGCCCTCCGCCGATCTTCGTCTCAACCGCATCTCCGTGGCGCCGGAGGGGGCGGAGCTGCGTCCGCCTTTGGTGATCGCCCACGGTCTGTTCGGCTCGGCCCGGAACTGGGGCGGACTGTCCAAGCGCTTCGCCGCCGGGGGGCGGCGGGTGATCGCCGTGGACATGCGCAACCATGGGGAGAGCTTTCGCGCGGCGTCCCAGGCCTATGAGGACATGGCGGAGGACCTGGCGGCGGTGATCGCCGAGGAAGGGGGCGAGGCGGACCTGCTGGGTCATTCCATGGGCGGCAAGGCGGCGATCGCGATGGCGTTGACCAAGCCGGCCGGGCTGCGGCGGCTGGTGGTGGCCGACATCGCGCCGGTGTCCTACGGGCACTCGCATTCCGAGCATATCGCGGCGATGCGGGCGGTGGACCTGTCGGCCGTGGCGCGCCGGTCCGACGCGGACCGGATGCTGGCGGCGGGGGTGGAGGATCGGGCGCTGCGGGCCTTCCTGATCCAAAGCCTGGCGGTGACGCCCGAGGGCGCGCGCTGGAAGCTGAACCTGGAGGCGCTGGACGACCAGATGGGCGCAATGGTCGGCTGGACGGGGATCGAGGGGCGCTGGGACGGGCCGGCGCTGTTCCTGGCGGGCGGGGAATCCGACTACCTGACCGAGGCGCATCGGCCGGGCATCGAGGCGCTGTTCCCGCGCGCGGAGTTCGAGACATTGGCGGGGGCCGGGCACTGGCTGCACGCGGAGGCGCCCGGGCCCTTCGCCGAGGCGGTGGAGCGGTTCCTGGACTGAGCGGCGGGGGGCGCGGCTCAGTCCCTCGCCGCGGCGGCGCGAAGGCGGGCGTTTTCGGCGCGCAGCTGCTCGAGCTCTTCCAGGACGGGGGCGAGATGGGGCTTGAACTCCGCCGCGGTCAGGCGCTGAGGGATGTGCTGGGGGCAGTTCCAATCGAGGGCCGCCACGGTGATCAGCACCGCCCGTTCCGGCCGGGCGCGCCAGCCTTTGGGGAACAGCGCCTCGATCAAGGCGGGGTCGTCCTCGGCGGCGACCAGGGCGGCGCGGCCGAGGACCTTCAGGCGGCGCCGATGGGGATAATCCATGAAGAAGAGCGCGACGCGGCCGTCGCCTTCGAGGTTGCCGGCGGAGAGGTATTGGCGGTTGCCGCGCAGATCGGCGTAGCCGAGCGTGCGGGAGTCGAGCGCCTTGATGAAGCCCGCCGGCCCGCCGCGGAACTGCACGTAGGGCCAGCCGCTGGAGGAGACGGTCGCCTGGTAGAACCCGTCGCGGGCCTCCACGAAGGCGCGTTCGGCGGGGCCCAGGAGGTCGGCGCGGTCGGCCTCGGGCGACAGGAACGGCGCGCAGGCCTCGGCGGAGCCTTGGCGGGCCTGAACGGCGCGGACCTCGGGGGTGAAGGCGATTTCGGCGAAGGCTTTGGCCATGGGGCGTCTCCGTCGGTCGGGCGGCGGGGCGGGCCGCGTGGCGTGGGGAGGCAGTAGGCCCAAGACCGCGGCGAGAGAACAAGGCCTGATCGCGCTTCGCCGCCGGAGGATGCGAAGACGATCCGGCGGGCGTCGGGCGGCGAAGGGTCTTCGCCCGTGCGAGGGCCGGGGCGCGTCCTCTGCGCCTTGCGGGTCGCGATGGGTCGGCCGCGCATCGCGCCGACCCTGCGCGGCCGTTCGGCCGCCGTCGCGCGCGGCGCTTGGCGGCGGCGCGGGGCAGGCTTAGGCTTGAACGCGTGAAGGTCGGCGCGAAGACGGCCGACGCCCAGCGACGAACAGAGAGGGGAACACCACCATGACGACACGCGCCTTCGCAGCGGCGGTCGGTCTCGCCGCCGTCCTCGCCGCCTCGGCCGCATGGCCGCAGACGACGCTCCGCCCGGTCTCGCCCCAGCCCGCGCCGGAGAGCCTGACCCAAGGCCTCGAGGTGAGCTACGCCTATGGCGGCGTGCGCATGCTCTCCGGCGCGGCGGCGGCGCTGCAGGCGTCGGGCGAGCCGGGCCCGCCGCTGATCGGGCTCGACTATCCGGACGGCGGCGACGGGGCGAAAGTGATGACCTCCACCGCCTCGCGCAACGTCTCGGCCCAGATCAACGGCTACCTGCGCTTCGACCAGCCGGGCGTTTGGCGGCTGCAGTTCCACAACAACGACGGCATGCGGGTGCGGATCGGCGGCGAGACGGTCTATCTCGACGATTCGCGCACGCCCTGCGACACGGTGGGGTGGACGGAGGTGACCGTGCCTCAGGCGGGCTGGTACGCGGTCGACATCCTGTTCTTCCAGAGGCTCAGCTCCTCCTGCGCCATGCTGCGATGGGAGCGGCCGGACGGCGTCACCCAATGGGCGCCGCCGGAGGTCTGGGCCTACCAGCCGTGAGCTGACGCGCCGCTGCGACCCGCCGGGCGCGGCGGCGCTGCGGCGCTGCGGGGCCGGCGGCGTCAGATCCGCTCGATGGCGAGCGCGATGCCCTGGCCGCCGCCGATGCACATGGTGACGAGGCCGTAGCGGCCGCCGATTCGCTCGAGCTCATGCAGGCATTTGACGGTGATGATGGCGCCGGTGGCGCCGACCGGGTGACCGAGGGCGATGGCGCCTCCGTTAGGATTCACTTTCGCAGGATCCAGCCCCAGGCCCTTGTTCACCGCGCAGGCTTGGGCGGCGAAGGCCTCGTTCGATTCGATCACGTCGAAGTCCTCGGCCTTGAGGCCCGTGCGCTCCAGCAGTGTGGTCACTGCGGGGATGGGGCCGAGGCCCATGACCTCGGGCCGCACGCCGGCATGGGCGTAGCCGAGGACGCGGGCGCGGGGCTTGAGGCCGGCGCTCTCCGCCGCCTCGGCGTCCGCGAGCACCAGCGCCGCGGCGCCGTCGTTGATGCCGGAGGCGTTGCCGGCGGTGACGGAGCCGTCCTTGCGGAACACCGCGCGCAGGCCGCCCAGCGCCTCCATCGTCGTGCCGCGGGGATGCTCGTCCACCTCGAAGGGGACCAGATCGCGCTTCACCTTCACCTCGACCGGGACGATCTGGTCCTTGAAGCGGCCTTCGGAGATGGCGGCGGCGGCCCGTTCCTGTGAAGCGAGGGCGAAGGCGTCCTGCTCCTCGCGGGAGATCTGGTGCTCGGCCGCCACGTTCTCGGCGGTCACGCCCATATGGCCGTGGCCGAAGGGGTCGTGCAGGGCGCCGAGCATCATGTCGAGGGTGCCGACATCGCCCATCTTCTGGCCGAAGCGGGCGGCGGGCATGATGTAGGGGCCGCGGGACATGCTTTCGGCCCCGCCGGCCAGGGCGTAGTCCGCGTCGCCCAGGGCCAGCGACTGGATGCAGGAGACTATGGCCTGGGCGCCGGAGCCGCAGAGGCGGTTGACGTTCATCGCGGGCACGCTGTCGGGGATCCCCGCGTCCATGGAGGCGACGCGGGAGAGGTACATGTCCTTCGGCTCGGTGTTGATGACGTGGCCGTAGGCGACGTGGCCGATCTGCGCGCCCTCGACCCCGGCGCGCTCCAACGCGGCCTTGGCGGCGACGGCGCCGGTCTGCGTCGGGGGCGTGGCGGCGAGGGAGCCGCCGAAGGCGCCGATGGCGGTGCGGACGCCGGACAGGATGACGATTTCGCGGGGAAGGGCGTCGCGGGGCATGGCGAAGGGCTCCGTTCAGGACGTCGGCGCAGGCCGGCCGGGAGAGGCACCCTAGGGGCCGCCGGGGCCGGAGGCCACCTGCCCTTAGGATCGAAGCCGACGTTTGAACCCAGGCGGGCCCCGGCGCGACCAAGAGGCGACGGGCTGCGCCGCAGCTCGACCCTGAAAAGGCCCTGGTCAAAGGATGCGCGTCATGGAGCTGAGTTCGTTCAAGCCGCTTTCGGCGGTCGCCGTCGTCGCCACAGCGGGCGCGGCGGTCTACGCCGCCGCCTCCGGCTTTCTGCCGGTGGATCTGGATCGCCTGCAGGCGGCGGAGATCGGCACGCTGTTCCTGTCGCTGCTTTTCGCCGCGCTGGTGATCGAGCGGGCGGCGGAGGTCTTCGCCGGCAGCCGCTTCGGAGACGCGGAGGCGCGGCTGCGCCGCCCCAAGGAGCGGCTGCGCGCGCGGGTGCGCGCGATGGAAGAGCGGATCGAGGCGGAGCTGGAGCGCGTCATCGCCAGCCCGCAGGAGAACGCCAAGGCCATCGCCGACCGCGACGCCTATGTGGCGGAGCTGCGCGCCGAGGCGGAGGCGGCGCGGCGGGACCTGGAAGCGGTGGCGCAGCGGACCGAGCCCAAGGCGGCGGAGCTGAGGGCGCGCAAGCGGGTTGAGGCCGGGGCGATCACCATGCTGCTGGGCGCCGCGACGGCGGCGGTGGGGATCCGGGTGCTGGAGACGCTGTCGGAGGGCGGGTTCGAGACCGCGCTGGGCGGCGCGGCCCCGCCGGCGGAGCAGCTGTTCTGGCTGCGGCTGGTGGACGTGGCGCTGACGGCGCTGCTGCTGGCCGGCGGCGCCGACGGGCTGCATCAGCTGATCAAGGACCTGACGGCCCGCCGCCCGCAGGCCTAGCGCC
>JBCCPD010000173.1:0-7636 GCA_039025075.1 Pseudomonadota bacterium
CTCCCAATACCGCCAGGACGCCCTCGGCGCGCCCTTCGCCATGTTCGACTTCGCTCCCGTCGGCCTCGCCGTCGCCGCGGTCGGCGTCGCCTTCACCGCGCTGATCGGCTGGCGCCTCCTCCCCCTCTCCCGCCTCCAAGCACCGGTCGAGGGCGACGACGGCGCCGCCTTCTACATCGCCGAGCTCGCCGTCGGCCCGGTCGAGGAGGGCGACGAGCGCCGCCCTTCCGCCTTCGATCCCATCGCCGAGGAAACCGACGTCAACGTCCTCGGCCTGATCCGGGACGGCCGCCGCCTGACCGGCTTCTCCCGGCTAGAGCCGATCCGCGAAGGCGACGTCGTCGTGGTCGAGGGCGAGCCGAAATCCATCGAGGCCTTCATGGGCAAGGCCCGTCTCGGCTTCGCCGGGGCCGAGCGGCACGAGGGCGGCCTCGCCGAAGGCGCGCTCTCGCTGATCGAGGCGATCGTGCCGCAGGACGCGCCCCTGCAGGGCTGCACGGCCCTCGGCCTCGGCCTGCTCGGCCGCTTCGACGTGGCGCTGCTCGGCGTCTCCCGCGGGCGCGAGCGGTTCCGCAAGCGGGTCAGGGAGCTGCCGATCCGCGCCGGCGACGTGGTCCTGCTGCTCGGCACGCCGCAACGCCTCGCCGCCGCCGTGGCGCATCTGGGCGTCCTGCCCCTCGAAGGCCGACGCACCGATGTTCTGCAGCGGCACAAGGCCCGCCTGGCCGCCGGTCTCATCTTCGCCGCCATCCTCGCCGCGGTCTCGGGCTTCGCCGCGCTGCCCGTCGCCTTGGCCGCCTGCGTCGTGGCCTATGTGGCCACGGGCCTGCTGAGCGGCCGCGAAGTCTACGCCGCCGTGGACTGGAAGGTGATCGTGCTGCTGGCCAGTCTGATCCCCTTGGGCGAGGCGTTCGAAGCCTCGGGCGGCGCTCAGCTCATCGCCGACCAGGTCGTCGCCGCCACGTCGGGCCTGCCGCCCTGGGCGGTGCTTCTGACCCTGATGGTCCTCACGATGACCCTCTCGGATTTCCTCAACAACGTCGCCACCGCGCTGCTCGCCGCGCCCATCGGCGTGGAGGTCGCCCGCGCGCTGAGCCTCTCCCCAGACCCGTTCCTGATGGGCGTCGCCGTCGCCGCGTCCTGCGCTTTCCTCACGCCCATCGGGCACAAGAACAACACCATCGTGATGGGGCCGGGCGGCTACCGCTTTCAGGACTACTGGCGCATGGGCCTGCCGCTGGAGCTGATCGTGCTCGCCGTCGCCCTGCCGACGATCCTGTGGGTCTGGCCGATGACGTCCTAGGCCGGCCCCTGCGCGATCCGAGCGGCGGGGCGCCGGGGCCGCGGGCCCCCGGCGCAGGCAAAGCCGGCATCCCGGCGAGACGCCGCGGCGCGCGGGACGTCGAGCTCTCGCCCTGACGCTCGACCCGCCGCCGTCGTCGCGGAGTGCGGTGCGATGCGATCTGCAAAGGGGCCGGAACGTCCAAGGGCGGAGCCGTCCGGCCCCGCCCTTGTTCATCGCCCAGCCGATCGTCATCGGCCGGCGTTTTTGGCTCCGGCGGTAGGATTCGAACCTACGACCAGCGGATTAACAGTCCGATGCTCTACCACTGAGCTACGCCGGACCGGAGCGCGCCATCCCTGGCGCGAGCCGGCCTATAGCAAGCGCCCCGCAGCCCGTCCAGACCTTGCGGGCCGCGCCGGATCAGCGGGCCGCTGGCCGCCCGCCGTACTCGCGCGTCACCTCCCGCGCGATGCGGGAGACGGTGTCGCGCAGCTGGATCAGCCGCTCATTGGTGATCCGGCTCTTGGGACCGGAGACCGAAATGGCGGCCACCGGCCCGCCCGCTTCGTTCAGAACCGCGCCGGCGGCGCAGCGCAGGCCCTCGGCATGCTCCTCGTCGTCCAAGGCGGCGCCCAGCTCGCGCACCTCCTCGAGCTCCGCCGCCAGAGCGACGGCGTCGGTGCAGGTGCGCGCCGTGGCGCGCGGCATGCCGTGCTCCTCCAGAATGCGCTGCGCATGCTCGGGGCGCATATGCGCCAGCATCGCCTTGCCGGCGGCCGACCAGTGCATTTTCACCCGCCCGCCGACCCGGGTCAGCGCGCGCATGGAATGCCGGCTCTCCACCTGGGCCATGCAGACGACCTCGCCGGTCGATTCGAGGAAGATGTTCGCCGTCTCCCCCGTCGATTCCATCAGCCGCCGCATATAGGGGCGGGCCAGGACGATCACGTCGCGCGTGCGGGCGAAGGCCGCGCCGACGGTGAAGGCCCCGACGCCCACATGCCAGCAGCCGGTGGCCGCGTCGAAGCGCACGAAGCGCTCGCTCTCCAGCGTGGTCAGCATGCGGTGGGCGGTGGACGCCGCCAGCCCCGCCTGCTGAGCGGTCTCGGACAGCGTCAGTCCGTCGGGGCTTTCCGAAAGGGCGCGCAGCACGTTCACCGCGCGGGTGATCGAGCGAACCTGGCCCGCCCGGCCCGGATCGCCGCCGTCGTTGTTCGCGTCTTTAGCAGCCATCTGCGTCTCCCTCACCGATGGTTTCAAAGGGGAACTAGTCCGCGCGTCAGGCAAGGAAAGCCGCGCCGCGACAGCGCGCCGCCCACCGCCTTTGCTTCGCCGTCCGCCGCCTTTGCTTCGCTGTCCGTCCGGGGCAACATGCGGCGACAAGCGCCCCAGCCGCGCGAACCGGGAAGGGATCCGCCCATGCGAGCCGCACGCCTCAACGGCGCCCTCATTCATTTCCGCGAGGACGGGGACCCGGGCGGCCGGCCTCTGCTCCTGATCAACTCGCTGGGCACCGACCTGCGCGTTTGGGACAAGCTCGTCCCGCTGCTGCCGGACGGTCTGCGCCTCATCCGCTACGACAAGCGCGGCCATGGCCTGTCGGAGCTGACGCCGGGCCCCTACGCCATCGACCAGCTCGCCGACGACGCCGCCGCGCTGCTCGACCATCTCGACCTGCGCGAGGCGATCCTCGTCGGCCTCTCCATCGGCGGGCTGATCGGCCAGTCGCTCGCCGCCCGCCGGCCGGAGCTGGTGCGCGCCCTGGTTCTGATGGACACCGCCGCCAAGATCGGCGACGCCGAAATGTGGGCCGAGCGCATCGCCACCGTGGAGGCTTCGGGGATCGAGGCCCTGGCCGACGCGGTCATGCAGCGCTGGTTCTCGGAAGGCTTCGCCGCCCACCATGCCGAAGAGATGGCCGCCTGGCGCAACATGCTCACGCGCACGCCGGACGCCGGCTATGCCGCCTGCTCGGCCGCCATCGCCGCCGCCGACTTCACCGAGACCACGCGTCGGCTGACGATCCCCGTCCTGGCCATGGCCGGCGACGAGGACGGCTCCACCCCGCCCGATCTGGTCAGCGCCACCGCCGACCTGGTCGAAGGGTCGCGCTACGAGACCATCGAGCAGGCCGGCCACCTTCCGGGCGTCGAGCGTCCCCACGCCGTCGCCGGCCTGATCCTCGGCTTCCTGCAGGACCACGGCCTTGCGGACTGACCGGCGCAGCGCCCGCCGCCACGGGCGACGCGCCCCCGTCCGCCAAGACGTCTAAGGACCCTCCGCCATGCCCGATCCGTGCATCATCTGCGTCGCCATCACCGGCTCCCTGCCGCGCAAGGAGGACAACCCCGCGGTCCCCATCACGATCCAAGAGCAGATCGAAAGCACCCAGGCGGCCTTCGAGGCCGGCGCGACCATCGCCCATTGCCACGTCCGCGACGCGCAGCAGAACCCCACCGCCGACCCGGAGCGCTTCGCCCGCCTCAAGGAGGGCCTCGAAACCCACTGTCCCGGCCTGATCCTCCAATTCTCCACCGGCGGGCGCACCGGCGCCGGAAAGACCCGCGGCGGCATGCTGCCTCTGCGCCCGGACATGGCCAGCCTCTCCGTCGGCTCCAACAATTTTCCGACGCGCGTCTACGAGAACCCGCCGGACCTCGTCGACTGGCTCGCCGCCGAGATGCTGACGCACTCCGTAAAACCCGAAATCGAGTGCTTCGACCTCTCCCACATCTTCCAGGCGGCCAAGATGGTCGCCGACGGCCGCCTGCGCCCCGACCCGCACGTGCAGTTCGTCATGGGCGTGAAGAACGCCATGCCGGTCGACCGCGAGGTCTTCGACTTCTACATCGCCCAGACCCGCCGCCTGCTGCCCAAGGCCACCTGGTGCGCCGCCGGCATCGGGGCGGGCCAGCGCGTGGTCAACGACTGGTGCATCGAGGCCGGCGGCCACACCCGTTGCGGCCTCGAAGACAACATCCGCCTCGACCGCGAGACCCTCGCCCCCTCCAACGCCGCCCTGGTGAAGATCGCCACGGAGCTGTGCGAAAAGCACGAACGCCGCGTCGCGACATGGCAAGAGGCCCGCGACATGCTCCACCTCCCGCGCGCCGCTTGAGCGGCCTGCGCCGACGAGGGGCATCGAGCCCCTCGCCGCCGCGCGCGGACGACGCCGCGCCGCCCGGCCTCGGACCGCGCGCCCTGGCCACGAGCGTCGAAGCCTAGTCGCCCCGCGCCGCGCTCGCCCGCACCTGCGCCAGCCAGGCCTCCACCTTGCCGGGCTTGGGGTCGGAGGCTGGCGCGAACCAGTCGAAGCGCACGGGCTTGAACCCCACGAAGCCCAGCACCTGCCCGGTCAGCTGCCGCTTCACCGCGTTCCCATAGGCCAGGCGCAGAAAGAACCCCGGCGTGTCGGCGGTCATGATCACCCGCGCCGTCCGGCCCGCCAGCATCGGCTTGGGCATGCCGATCCACGTGGTCTCCCGCGTGTCGAAGGTGCGTCCCGGAACGAAGGCCCGGTCGAACAGCCCTTTGAGCTTCGCCGGGACGGTCCCCCACCACATCGGCGCGCACAGAACGAGATGCCCGCACCACTCCAGATCCGCGAGCGTCTCTTCCAGCACCGGCTCGAGCGGCTTGTTCGACGCGTAGCCGCCGACCTCGTGCACCGGATCGAAGCTCATCTCGGCGAGCCGCCGCAGCCGCGCGTCATGCCCCGCGCCCTTCGCCGCCTCGGCGTAGGCTTCGGCGAACAGCCGGCTCAGCGAGCTCTCCGCCGGATGACCGTCGAGAACCAGGATGCGTTTCGACGACATTAGGCTCCTCCCATGCTCCGCCGCGCGATCCTGCGCGCCGCGACGGCCGCAGGCAAGCCGTCCGCCAACGCAGCGCCCGTCCCTCGCCGAACCGGCGACGACGAAAGAACGTCTCGACGCACCGTCCGACCCGCCGCGCCCTGGGGCGCGAGCCCTGCGCCGTCAGGTCGTCGACCGCGCTCCCGCCGCGGCGGTCGAAACGACCTCAGGCGAAGTTGATCAGATCTATGTCGAACATCTGAACGGCGACTTTTTCCAGCTGGGCCTGACCGTCCTCCTCGGCCCTCGCCAGCCGGTTGAAATCCGCGCGCTTGAGGTTCTTCAGCTGCGCCTGGCTGTCGCCCAGCAGCACGTCGATCCCCTGCTTGCGGTTGCGCCCCAGATCGAAGTCGAGCAGCCGCCGCGCGCCGCGATCGGTCGCGGGGATGCTGGGATCGACATAGCCGCATTCCAGCGTGTCCAGCGCGCGCTCCCAGTCCTCGATGATGTAGATGACGTCGCGGTCCTCGAACATCCGGCAGGTGTCGCGCCCCCGGCCCAGCGTCACCTGGGTGCGCCCGGAAAGCTCCGAGCAGATGTCGGCGCCGGCCCCAAGATCGTAGGCATCGCGCCCGCGGCCGCCGTCGCAGAAGTCGGCGCCGCCGCCCATGTCCATGACGTCGTCGCCGTTCCCTCCGAAGCCCGAATCGGCTCCGCCGCCGGCGATCAGCTCGTCGTTTCCGCCGCCCAGGTCGCAGATGTCGGCGCCGCCGCCGGCGTTCACGAAGTCGGCGCCCCCGCCGGCGTTGCACAAGTCGTTCCCGCCTCCGGCGAAGATCCGGTCCGCCTTCGCGCCGCCATCGATGTCGTCGTCTCCGCCCCCGGCGCGGATCTCGTCCCGGCCGCCGCTGCCGAACAACGTCTCGTTGCGGATCGAGCCGAGCAGCAGGTCGCTCCCCGCCTCGCCGTCGACGACGGCCACGCCCGGAAAGTCGCGCAGGTCCAGCTCGTCGCGGCCGCCGCTGCCCAGCACCGTGACGACCTCCTCCGGGTCCGGCGGCAGGATTACGCCGTTCACGAAGGAGAAGGACGGCTCGGGCGGATCCGGGCGATACCGGAAGATCTCGCCGCCCTCGATCTCTTCCACCACCACCAGGTCGGCCGAGCCCTCGGGCCCGTCGCCCTCGTCGAAGAAGATCCCGGTCAGCGCCACGTCGACCTCGTCCGCGCCCAGCAGCCCGGTGGCCCGCGCGGTGTTCGGATCCACCAGCTGCGGATCCTGAAACGCGCTGGTCAGAAACTGGTTCACGTCGTTCAGCGGCGTCGGAGACGAGAAACGGATCGTGGGCATGGCGCGGTCCTTCCTCCGGACGGCCGCGGCCGGCTTCGGAGCCGCGACTCATGTGGGTCCGACGCTAACACATCTCGGCTTTTGCATGAACGAAACCGCCGCTCAGCGGGCGAGCGCGGCCTCCACCGCCTCGAAATGCGCCTCCCAGCGCGGGGCCTGCCAGCGCGCCAGCCGCTCCAGCTGCGCCGCGCGCGGGTCCGGCGCGCCCTCATGCGGGTGGGCGTAGGCCAGGATCGCCTCGATCCAGGCGGGCAGGTCCAGCGGGTCGAGATAATCCGGCGCCTCGCCGCCCATGGCCCGCAGCGCCGGCAGGTCCGCGGCGATCACCGGACAGCCGGCGGCGAGCGCCTCGGCCACCTGCAGCCCCACGCCTTCGGCCAGGCTCGGCGCCAGCAGCGCCCGCGCGCCGACCAGCCGCGCGGCGACCTCTTCGTCCGGCAGGTCCGGCCGTTCGAACACCGCGCGGCCGGCCATGGGCGCGCGGTCGAGCACGTCCGCCACCATCTCCGCCTCCGCCCCCCGGCGCCCCAGGATCAGCAGCCGCGGCGCATCCGCGCCCAGCTCCCGCCACAGCCGATCCCAGATCCACAGCATCGCCAGGTGCCCCCGCCGCGGCTCCACCGCGCCCAGCATCACGAAGGCGCCCGCCCCGTCCTCCGAGGCCGCGGCCCGGGGCAGGGGGGTCAGCCCCGGCGGCGCGGTCAGCCCGAGCGGCGGCGCCTCCATCTGAGCCTCCGCCAGCGCCCGCGTCGCGTCCGAGGCGTAGATCGCCAGGTCGCACATCTCCGCCGCCGCCAGAAAGGCGAGCGCCCGCCCCGGTTCCGCCGGCCGCGTCAGCTCCGGCCGGTCCAGCGCCGTCAGATCATGCGCCATGGCGACCGCCTGAAGGGCGCCCCCCTCCCGCAGGGCCTTCACCCGCGGCGCGTCCAGCTGCGCCTGAGCCATGTTCAGATAGGTCCAGCCGCCGCCGCCCAGCTCCGCGTCATGAACCGCCAGCAGAGCGCTCAGGTTCTCCCCCTGCGCCCGCGCCAGCTTTCGCGCCAGACTGTCCGCCCGCCGCTGCCGCTCCGTCCGCCAGGGCGAGAACGCGCCCCTCAGGTCCGCCGGCGGCAGCGCGTCGGCGCCGTCCAAGGCCTCCGCCAGCTCCCGCGCGCCGTCCCCGTCCAGCAGCACATGCCGAGGCCCGGCCGAGATCAGGAACCGCGC
>JBCCPD010000174.1:0-7631 GCA_039025075.1 Pseudomonadota bacterium
CACCAGCGGGCCCGCTGGTGATGCCGGAGATCATGATCCCCCTCGTCTCCGCACGGCGCGAGGCGGCCCTGGTGCGCCGCCGCATCGACGCCGTCGCCGCCGCCGTCGCCGCCGAAACCGGCCGCGCCTTCGACTACAAGGTCGGCGTCATGGTGGAGACCCCGCGCGCCGCGCTGCGCGCCGGCGACATCGCCGAGGACGTTGAGTTTTTGTCATTCGGTACCAATGACTTGACCCAGATGACCTATGGGCTCAGCCGCGACGATGCCGGCCGCTTCATGCGCGACTACGTCAACGCCGAGGTCTTCGCCGAGGACCCGTTTCATTCCCTCGACGTGGACGGCGTCGGAGAGCTTCTGCTGATGGCGGCGGAGCGGGCCCGGGCGCGCCGGCCCGACGTGCCCCTGGGCCTGTGCGGAGAGCACGGAGGCGATCCCGCCTCGGTCGCGTTCTGCGAGGCGGCGCGCTTCGACTATGTCAGCTGCTCGCCCTTCCGCGTGCCGATCGCGCGCCTGGCGGCGGCCCAGGCCAGCTACGTCTCCCAGGACCGCGGATGAGCGACGCTCAGACGGACGCGGCCGCCGGGGAGGCGGCGCTCCAAGCGTTGCGCGCAGGCGGCAAGCGAGAGGTCGCCAAGGCGCTGGCGCGCCTCGAATCCTGGCCCGACGCGGCCGAGACCTGGGCGCTTCTGGACGCCGCGCACAGGGCCGAGGGCGGCCATGTGATCGGGTTGACGGGACCTCCCGGCGTCGGAAAGTCAAGTCTTGTCAATCGCTTGATCGCTGAATGGCGGGGCCGGGGGCTAACGGTCGCCGTCCTGGCCGTCGACCCATCCTCTCGCCGCACCCGCGGCGCCTTGCTGGGCGACCGGACCCGGATCGAGACCGATCCGGAAGATCGCGGCGTCTTCGTCCGATCCATGGCCGCGCGGGACCGTCTGGGAGGTCTGGCGGAGATCACCTGGCCCTGCGCCGCGCTGATGCGCGCCCTCTTCGACCGGGTTCTGATCGAAACCGTCGGCGTGGGGCAGTCGGAGACGGAGATCGCGGACCTCGCGGACACCGTCGTGCTGGGGGTTCAGCCCGCCTCCGGCGACGCGCTCCAGTTCATGAAATCGGGGGTGATGGAGACGCCGCACGTGCTCGCCGTCACCAAGGCCGATCTGGGGGGCGCGGCCCGGCAGGCGCTGGCGGATCTGAAGGGCGCTCTGACCCTCGCGCCGCCTTTGCAGGACGGCTCCCGGCCCGTCGCGCTGGCCTGTTCGTCGCAAAGCCGAGAGGGGGTCTCGGCGCTCATCGACGCGGTGGAGGCGCGGGCGGTCGGCGGGACCGCGCGCGCGGATCGGGCGGCGCGGCGATGGGCCGAACTGGCGCTGCGGGAGCGGTTCGGACGGCGAGGCCTCGCGGCGGCCGCGAATCGGTTCGATTCGGCGGCGTTCGCGGCGTCGCCTTATTCTGAAACAGGAGCGGTCCTGAGCGCCCTCGAGGCCGCATTGAACGGCGCGCTTCAAGAGGATCGCCGAAGCCCCTGAAGACCCGGAGGTTTCGGCGTTGGCGACCCGTTGCCGCGCCGGTCCGATAGGGCCCGGTCTGGATTCCCCGCTGAAATTCGTGTCAAACGCCGCTCAAGTTCTCATCAAACCGAGGTGGCGTCATGACCTTCCGCATGTTGCGGTGCGGCGCGGCTCGTCTTTCGCGCAGCGGCCTCTCGCGCATCGGGGCTTCGGCCCTGTCTTTGACTCTGTGCGGGCCTGTGGCGGCGTCGGCTGACGCGCCGAGCTACATCGCCATGGCTTTGGAGGCGGAGCGCTCCGCCCTGACGGCCCTGTCCCGGCCTCCGGCGCGGAACGGCGGCGTCGACGTCACGGCCGTGGACGGGCGCGCGCTGCCGCGCACCGTCACGCCGCCCGCGGCGCGGCCCGACGCCGGCGACGACGCGATGGCCGAGACCCTGCGGCGCGGCCTGCGCGGGCTCGGCTTCGGCGCGCCCCTGCGCGCGCCCGGCGCGCTCGCCCCCGAAGCTTTCGAGACGATCGAAGCGACCGGGGGCGCGGAGTGGAAGTGCCTGACCGAGGCGCTTTATTTCGAGGCGCGGGGCGAGCCGCTGCCCGGCCAGGTGGCCGTGGCCGAGGTGATCCTGAACCGGGTCGATCGCAGCGACTATCCCGACACGATCTGCGGCGTGGTGAACCAGGGAGCCGGCGGCAGGCTGCATCGTTGCCAGTTCAGCTACAATTGCGACGGAAAACCCGAGACGTTCACCGAAACCGAAGCGCTCAAGCGCGTGGGGCAGGTGGCGCGCAAGATGATCGACGGCATGCCGCGCGGCCTGACCGGCGGGGCTTCCCACTACCATACGGACGCGGTGAACCCGCGCTGGGCGCGTCGGTTCGAGAAGACGGCGGTGATTGGAGATCACCTCTTTTATCGAGCGCCTTACCGGATGGCGCGCAACTGAGATCAGAGGTGCATTTTCAACCCAAGGTTGACTGTTTGGAAAGCTTGCCCTAGGGTGAACGAGACCTGCAGCTTTGCGAGGATCGACCACTGTGGCGCGACGTCTGATCATTCACTGCCTGCCGCCCGACGCGCCCGGCGATGCGTTGCAGAGGCGCTATTTCGACCCGTGCGTCCCCGCCCGCCGCCGCATGGCGTTGAGCGATCCGCTGCATGCGCTCCGGACCCGCTATCCCGAGACCACGCCGCTGCCGGGACCTCTGGTGCGGCTGGTGAGCGGGCCGGCGCCGTTCCGTTATTTCGACGGCGCCGACGACACGGCGGTCTACGTGCTCGTGCTCGGCGATCCGGCGGAGATGTTCCTCAGGGGCGCCCGGCGCGTGTTGGAGGCCGGGATCGAGGATGGCCGGAGGGTCGCTGGCCCGGGTTTTCAGCCGCGTCCGGGGGATGATCTCGACGCCACGGCGCTGCGTCTGCTGGAGGCCGATTGGGCCCGTCGAACCCGTCTCAACCCATTGACCCGCCTTTGCGCTGGGGCGCCTTTGGCCGCGGCCGAAGCGGAGGGATCCGCCGGCGCGGAGGCGCTGCTGCGGGCGGCCGAGGCCAACCTGGCGCGGACCAATCTTCTGGTGGGTTTCGAGGGGGCCTTGGACGGCTTCGCGCGCTATTTGTCGGGGGTTTTCGGCTGGACGCCGCCGGCCCATGCGGTCGAGCCGTCGTCGGCGAAGGCGCGCCGGCCGGGTCCGCTGCAGGACGCGGTGCGGCCTGAGACGCTGGCTGCCGTGCGCGAGGCGACGCGGGTCGACGCCGCGTTGCTTCAGGCGGCGCGGCAGGCGGAGCCGCTGGAGGTCTGACGCTCGCCCGACCGGGCTTCAGCGCGAAATCGACGCGAAATTTACGAGATCTTCAGGGTTGAGTCTTAGACCCTGCGGCGCGGACCCGTGGCGCGGGATCCGGCCTGGCGGGCGGCGCGGACGGCGCGGCGGCTAGGCGATGCGCGCCGGCGGCCTCTCCGCGACCCACCTCAAGGAGCTCAGGCCATGGCCAACCCCTACAGCGGGCGCGCCGTCCCCATCGGCGGGCCGGCGACCGACATCATTCCCGTCGCCCCGAACGACGCCGCCGACCTGCCGACGCCGGCGCTGGCGCTTTACATAGAGACCGGCGGCTGGATCGAGGTCGAAACGGTGTCGGGCGACGCGCCGCGCGTGATCGCGGTGTCCGACGTGTCGCTGCTGCCGGTCGCGGTGCGGCGCGTGCGCGCGGCGGGCACGACGGCGAGCGGCATTCACGCGCTGGTGCTGCGCTGATGACCTCGATCGGAATATCGCTGCGGCTGGCGACCCTGGTCGCTGGCGCCGGCGGCGGCGCGCCGGATCCGGCGACGCGGCCGGACCCGAGCCCGCCCGACGATCCCACGCCGCCGCCGCCGCCCGATCCGGACCCCGATCCCGGCCCGAGCCCGGACTGGCCGGACGATGCGGTGGCGCTTTGGCTGATCCTGGGCCAATCCAACGCCGAGGGCTACGCGCCATGGCGACAGGACCCGGCGCAGAGCGACCCCGCCGCCGCCGTCGCCGCGCTGAGCGGGGCGGAGCGTGCCTTTCATCCGTGGATGAGGCTGACCAACCGCGCCACCGCCGCCTCCATCGCGCAGAGCAACGGGCAGACCGTAGGCCAGTTTCCCGCCTCGGGGCAGGGCCTGGCGACGGACGGCTTTCCGCGCACCTCCGGCAAGGTCTGGGGCGAGACGCTGGGCATGCCCGCGGGCACGCAGTGCTTCGGGCCTGAGATCGGGCTGGTGCGCCACGTGCTGGACGGCGATGCGCCGGCGGGGTGGCGCGACGATGCCGATCCGCGGCTCTACCTCTTCAAGCAGGTGGAGGGCGGCCAGTCGGTCGACCATTTCCGCTGGGGCGGGCCGGGTCAGGCGATCGTGCTGAACGCTCTGCGTCAGAGCGGCGGAGAGAACCTGGAGACGCTCGCCGCCGCCAAGACCGTGCTGCTGCAGGGCGTGATCTTCGTGATCGGCGAGAAGGACGCGAACGACGTCGCGCCGACGGGCGGGTCCATGGCGGCGACGTTGGCGGAGCGCTTCGCGGACTGGGTGCGTCAGCTGAGAGGCGCCTTGGGCCAGGACCTGCCGGTGGCGTTCTGCGAGACCTACGACGCGGTCGACGTGGACAAGGCGGCGGCGAACGCGGCCCTGGCGAGCCTGGCGGCGAGCCTGCCCAATGCGGCGGTGATCGAGAGCACGGCCGAGTGGACCCATATCGGCGATCATGTGCACTACGACGCTCAGGGTCAGGATCGGCTGGGCCGCGCCGCCTTCGGCCATATCCGCGACGCGCACGGGCGGGCCGGCGACGGGCTGGTGACGGACTTCCCCTTCACCGGGATCAAGCCGTGGTTCCATGTGCCGCCGGTCTTCATCGACGATCTGGGCGGGCAGATGAAGATCGCCTGCACGCCCTCGGCCACCGGCGCGGCGCTGGCGCTGGTGACGGCGCCGGACGCGCCGGCGCCGGACGCGGCGGCGATCGCGGCGGCGGTGGACGGGGGCGATCCGGCGGCCTTCAGCCGGTCCGTCGTGGAGGATCAGGAGCAGGTTTGGTTCTCCGGCAATCCGGCGCGGTTCTCGCCCGACACGACGGCGGATGTGCATTTCGCGCTGCGCGCCTCGGACGGCACGCTGGGCGAGGTGGCGACCGTGCGGCGCGCGGGCGGGGTCAAGTTCAACCCTGATCTGGCCTTGGCCTCGACCGGGTCGACGACGGCGTCGGCGACCTTGACGCCGCGCTATCCGGGCGACGTGTCCTGGGCGCTGCATGAGGGCGACCGCGACGTCATGCGGGGCGAGGACGTGGAGGCGATGGCCTTCGGTCCGGTGCAGGCGGGCGTGCGGACGGCGACGGCCGGCGCGGCGGATCAGATCGATCTGACCGGGCTGACCTCGGGCACGACCTACACGCTGTTCGCGACGGCGCGGCGGGCCTCGGACGGGCTGCTGGGGCTGACCCAGAAGATCGTCTTCACGACGTCCTGAGCGCGCGGGGCCGGAAGCCTCGGAGGCCGGCGACAGGGCCGGCCTTCGCCAAGCCTTGGAGCGCGGCGTAGACGCGGTCGCCGAGAAGGGCGCGGAGGGCCAGCTTGGCCGCCGCGCCCTTCGGCGCGTCCGGTCGCCGAAGACCCCCCAACGCGAGCGCCAGCGCCCCGGGCGCGCCCTGTCGGGCGAGGCCGGGTCCAAGGCAGCGCAGCCGAAAGGCCTGCGCCTCGGACGGCGTCAGAAGGTCTTCGGCGGCGGCGAGGAAGGCTTCGGCGTCGCCGGGGTCGTCGGCCGCGCCGAGCCGGTCGGGCGCGTCGTCGCTGTGGATGACGAGGGGTTCGGCCGACGCCTCCACCGGCAAGCCCTGGGCCGCCAGCCGCAAAAGGAAGTAGTGATCCTCGTACTGCCGCAGGCCGCCGAAGCCGGCGGCGCGGGCGGCCTCGGTCGGCGCGAGGACGCAGCTGGCCTGAGCGAACTCGTTGGCGATGTAGAGGAATGCGCCGATGCGCTCCCCCGGTCGCGCCGCGCGGGAGGGGCGCAGGCGGGCGCCGCCCGGCCCCTCCACCCGCGCCCCGCAGACCAGCGCGCGGGGCGGGCCGTCGGCCAGGCGCGCGATCTGCAGGGCCAGCTTGTCCGGGCGCCAGACGTCGTCGGAGTCCAAGAAGGCCGCGAGGGGCGCGCGGGCCTGCGCCAGGCCCGCCTCCCGCGCCCGGGCGGGGCCCAGATTGCGCGCCAGACGGATCACCCGCAGGCGAGGGTCCGGCGCAGGAGCCAGCGGCGGGTCGGAGGCGTCGTCGATCACCAAAAGCTCCCAGGCGCGAAAGGTCTGCGCCCGCACCGAGGCGACGGCGCGGTCCAGCAGAGCGGCGCGGCCGCGGCAGGGCAGGACTATGGAGACCTGGGGCGTCATGGCCACGACCATCGCCGATGAGGCTTAACGGAACGCTAACCAAAAGCCGTGAAACCTATGCGCGAATTCGAGGCGAAGGAGACGCGGATGCCGGGCGTGGCGTTGATCGGAGCGAGCCAGACGGGCGGCGTGCGCGCCTATGGAATGCGGCTGGAGGCGGCGCTTCGGGCGGATTGGCCCGGGGCGGAGGTGACGCGGATCGACGCGCGCGGGGCCTGGGCGGCGAGCTCTCCGTTGCGCGTGGCGGCCGCGGCGGCCCGGCTGGCGCGGCTGGCGGCGTCGGGCCGGGCGGACACGGCGCATTTGATGGTGACCGAGCGGCTGAGCGTCTGGCGCAAGGCGGCGCTGGCGGTCTGGGCGCGGGCGCTGGGCCTGCAGGTGGTCGCGCACCACCACGGCGCCGAGTTCGCCGACTGGGCCGAGGCGGCCGGGGCGCCGGGGCGGCGGGCGCTGCGCGCCCTGGCGCGGGCGGCGCATCGGCACGTGGTGCTGGGCGAGGACTGGGGCCGGGTTCTGGTCGCCGCCGGCGCCGATCCCGCCGGGGTGGAGGTGGTGCCGAACGCTCTGCCGGACCGCGCCCGGCCGCGGCGGGCGCGGCGGCAGGGGCCGATGCGCGTGCTGTTTCTGGGCGTCATGCAGCCGCGCAAGGAGGCCGGGCTGCTGGTGGAGGCCTTGGCCAGGCTGCAGGCCCGCGGCGTCGAGGCCGAGGCGGTTTTCGCCGGCGACGGCCCGGCCCGGGCCGCCGCCGAGGCGCGCGCCGCGGCTTTGGCGCTGCCGGCGCGTTTCGTCGGGGCGGTGGACGAGGCGGGGGCCGAGCGCTGGATGCGTTGGGCCGACGTTCTGGCCCACCCGTCGCGGCGCGAGGGTCTGCCATTGACGATCCTGGAGGCGATGCGGGCGGAGCTGCCGAGCCTCGTGGCCCCCGCCGGGGCCATCGCCGAAACGCTGGGCGAGGCCGATGGCGTGCGGCTCGCGGCCGCCGGCGATGCGGAGGTCTGGGCGCAGGCGCTGGCGCGTTTCGCCGCCGCGCCGGAGGAACGGCGGCGCCTCGGCCGCGCCGCACGGGCGGCGTTCGAGCGGCGCTTCGAGATGGCGGGCCATGCGGCGAGGATCGTCGGGATCTACGGTTGGGACGGGCGCGGCGCGCCCCGGCCGGCATGAGCAGGGCTCGGACCGCGGCCGCGCTGCGGCGGGCCGGGCGGCGCTGGCTCGGGCGGCC
>JBCCPD010000175.1:0-7609 GCA_039025075.1 Pseudomonadota bacterium
CCCGCAATGGTGGCCGCGCGAGCGCCAGTTCGACGAGCCCGCGCCCCGCGACGCCGCGTAGTCCGGAGGGGCCGATCGCTCGCATTGCGCGGAACCGAGCGCCGAAGCCGCGCGTTCCCTCTGCATCGCAGCGCACAATCGGAGGACGCATCATGGCGAACGAAGACCAGGCCGAAGGCAAGCTCAAGGACATCGGCGGCAAGATCAAGGAAGAGGTCGGCGACGCGACCGGCGACGACGACATGAAGCGCGACGGCCAGACCGACCAGGCCGAAGGCAAGCTTCAGGAGACCTGGGGCGACGCCAAGGACAAGCTGTAGGGCGACAGCTGAACATCGCCGGCGCGCGCCGCGCGCCCCGGCAAGCAACAGTAAAACGACCGGCCGTCGGGCCGGTCGTTTTTTTATGCCTCGGCCAAAGGCTCGTCTCCCCAACGACGTGTCTTCCAACGTCGGCCGCTCCTGCCAGCGTCGACTGCCGTGTTCATGGGGAGGCGAGCCGATGGGCTCGTGTTCGGGTTCGTTCCTGAAAGCGGCGAATGCCGAAGATCACCCAGCGTGCATTGAACCGTCGAAGCCCCGCGGACAGCCTTCCAAGCTGCGGTCGCCGCCCCCGCTCTAACCCGCAACGAAAAGCGGCGGCGAAACCCTCGCCGCCGCTTTCGGCCGTTCAGACAGGGCGCCGCCGATCAGCCGGCGTCGACCCCAGACGGGCTCTTCGCTCCGCCCTTGGCCGCCTGCGCGACCTCGGACGCCGCCGTCTTCGCCCCTTCCACGGCCGAACGCACGCCCTTCTCCGCCTGATCAAGGCCCCGCGCGGCGGCCTTCTCGGCCGTTTCGCGAGCCGCCTTCGCGGCCGCCTCGCCACGCTCGCGGACGGCGTCGCGCGTCCGTTCGGCGCGCTCGCCCATCAGCTCGTCTTCGAACCGAGTGTTGGGAGCGAAAGCGCCGACCGCCGCGCCGGCCGCGAAAGCGAGCGCGCCGCTGACCAGCGGGTTGTCCTCGAACAGATCGGCGGCTTCGCGGCGCGCGCGGCGGGCCCGCCACGCGGCCCTCAAGCGAGCTTCCTCCAGCGCGGCGCCCGCCGCCTCGGACCCGTCGCGCAGGCGCTCCGCCGCATGGCGGCCGCCATCTCGAAGCGACTCCGCTCCGTCCTTGAGGCGGTCGCCGGCGGTCGAGGCCGCGTCGGACATCGCCTCTCGCACCGAAGACCCGGCCTCGGCTGCCGACCCAGCGGCGCGGCGGCCGGATCGGCGGACGCCGTCCGCCGCATCTTCGACGCCATCGCGCACCGTCTCGCCCGCTTCAGCGGCGCGCCGTTTCGCCTGCTCGGCGATGGACGCCGAACGGTCGCTGAAACCAGGCCGATCGCCCTCGCCGAAACGGCCGGCGCGCATCGCGTGGCGCGATGCGTAGCGTCGAAAGTCGTCATCCTCATCATCGAACCAGTCGCGATCACGGCCGTCGCCGCCGCGCTCGCCCATGAAAAGCGACGCCAGGCCGGCTCCGACCAAAAGCAGCGAGACGGGGTTGCGCTTGGCGTTGTCGGTCATCTCGCGCACGAACTCGCCGCCGTCGCGGGTCACGCCGTCGACCGCCCGCTCGACGAGACCGTCGAGGGACAGCTTGCGCTCGAGCGCCGAGATGGTGCGGGCGATGCGCGCCCGCTCCGCTTCGATCTCGCGCTCGATCTCGTCGGTGGAGCGCTGGTGCAGGTCATGGCCGCTCATCGGACCGCCTCCTTCATGGCTTGCGCGTCGCGCTTGAGGTTCTCGGCCGTGCGCGACGGGGCGAGCCGCGAGGCCTTCAGATCGTTCATGCCCTTCAGGCCGAGGGCCACGGCCAGCGCCGCGATGACGCCGCCCACGATCAGCGCGGACCAGCCGCCCGACAGGCCGGCATTGGTCAGCGCCACCACCAGCGCGGCGGCCAGAACGTTGAGCGCGACCAGAGCGAAGACCACCGCTCCGACGATCATGCCGACCGCGGTGACGGCCTGCTCGGTCTTGTCGCCGATCTCCGACCGCAGGAGCGCCATCTCCTTGCGGAAAAGATCCGGAACGCTGGTCAGCAGGTCCGCGATCAGCGAGCCCGCGCTGTCGCCGCGGGCGCGTCCGTCGATGGGGTCCATCCTCATTTCGAGATCTCCTTGGCGTCGGCAGGGGCGATCTTCGGCGCCGGGTTGCTGGGTCGGAACGGCTGAGCCCCGGCCACCACGCTGTCCGTCGCGGCCGGCGGCGCGTTCGGCGTCGGCGCGGCCGAGGGGCCGGCCTTCGGCGTCACGCCGGAGGCCGTCTCCGTCGCAGCGGGCGGCGTTGAAGCCGCCTGCCGCTCGCCGTCGGCGCGCTCGAGGAGGCGAAGGTAAGCCAGATCCTCCTCGTCGGCCTGACGGCGACGTTCCGCCGTGGCGAAGCGCGACGCGGCGAAGCCGGCGAACCCTGCGGCGGCCAAAAAGCCGACGGGGTTGCGCCTGGCGAACGCCTGAACGCTCTCGCCCAGATCCGTAAGAGTGCTGTCGTCGAAATACTTGGCGATCTGCTCGACGCCGCCGGCGGCTTTGCGCAGAAGCGGCGCGGCCGGGTTGTCGTCGGGCAGATCGGCGGCCGCCTCGTGGACGGCGCCGGCGGTTTCGCGCATGCCGTCGGCGAGCCGGTCGGTCGCGCCGTCGTAGCGGCGCCCCGCCGCCGCCTGTGCGTCACCAGCCATGTCGCGGGCTGCCGACTTGGCGTCCTCCGCGGCGGTCTGCGCCTTGGCCTTCGTCTCGGACGCCTTCGCGTCCAGCTCCTGTGTCGTCGGGGTCATGTCGATCTCCTGCTTCACGCGATGCCTGCGAAGGAGAGAACGGCGAGAACCACCACTACGACGCCGATCAGATAGAAGATGCTGTGCATGACGGTCTCCTTCGGTTGCTTGTCTCTTCGCAACGCCGGAGGCTCCGCAAAGGTTTCGACAAAAGCGCGCGATCGCCGTGCAAAGAGGGTGTCGGAGGCGACGCGCCGCGCGACGACCGCCCGTCGCCGTCGTTGGCGCGCTGCGTCGAGACACGCTCCGTGGGATCGGCGCCGGCTCGGCGCCTTACGCTCAGGACGACCCGTCCGTCGCCTCGACCGGCCCGAGGTCGACCGGCCCTGCGGCGATCACCCTCTGCGCGAAGATCAGCTTCTGGCGCGCCGCGGGGGACACCACGAAGGGGTAGACGTCCTCCAGTCCCATCGCGCGGTTGACGTGGTTGAGCGCGATGCCGAGGTCGATCCCCTCGGCGATGACCGCTTCGGCCTGGTCCGCCCCGTCGCCGTCGCCGTCGTCGTCCGCTTCGGCCCGGGCCGCGGCGCCGCCGGCCGCCGGCATCTGCAGTCCCGTCGCCCGGGCGCTCTCGACCACGTCCCGCAGATGCAGCGCATGGGCGGCCGTCTCGGCCCAGTCCTCATGGGGATGGCTGGAGGCGTAGGGGCTGACGTGCCGCTCCGCCCAATCGGGCGGAGGGCCGGCCGCATAGTGCCGCTCCAGCGCCGCGGCGTAGTCCTCCCGCTCGTCCCCGAAGACGGCGCGGGCGGCATCGAAGAAGCCCGGTCGCCCGGCCAGACGCTCGAACAGGAAATGCGCCAGTTCGTGTCGGCAATGGCCGATGACGGTCCGGTAGGGCTCTCCCATCCGCTCGCGGCGCTCGACGATCTCCGCCGGATCGGCCTCGGCGATGTTGAGCGTGATGTGGCCGTTCGCATGCCCCATGACCGGCTGCGCCGGGCCGGCGGCGGTGCGCTCGGCCAGCATGTCGAAGGTCGGCCGTGGCCCGGGATCGTCATCGCCGAACCATCCCAGCGACATCATGTTGGCCAGCACCCAGCGCTTGGCCGCCTCGGACCGGGACCAAAGCGACAGGGCCCCCGGCGCGTCTTCGTCCGGCCGGGTCAGGGTCATCGCGCAGGACCGGCAGCGCCCGTCGGGCGCCTCGGCGATCCAGTTGCAGCCGACCTCGCGCCGATTGGCGCAGGGCGCGGCGAGCGCGACCATCCGGTCGACCTGCGGATCGTAGGCGACCTCCTGCCCGCAGGCGCAGACGAGGTTCTCGAAGTAGAGCGTTCCGCCGCAGGCGGGACAGGCGTAGAGCTTCATGGCGTCGGACCTTGGAAGCGCGGCGCGGCCGAGCGCGCGGCGCGTGTGCAGGCAGGGCGCTCAGCGGGTGTAGATCACGGCCGAGTAGGGGCCGAGCGACAACCTGCCGAGATCGCCGTCGTCCATCCGCTTCACGTGCAGGTCGGCGCTGTGGAAGTCGCCGAAGAGCGCGCTGTAGCCGCGCCAGTCGGTGTTCAGACGCGCCCGCGTCGGCGCGTTGCGGCGCAGCGGGACCGAGACCTCATGCGCCGGCTCCGCGCCGAAGTTCATCGCGACCAGCACGCCCGCATCCGCATCGTCCGCGAAGCGTCGAAAGACCAGCAGCTTGCGCGCCTCATCGACCAGCGGGAAGTCGATGCCGTGTCCCGTCAACCCGCGCGAGGTGGTGTCGAGGTTCCGACGAAGCGCGATCAGGTCGCGGTAGAGCCGCACGATCCCCGCGAAATCCTCGCGGCGCGCCCAGTCCAGCGGAATCGCGTCGTCGAACCAGTCGCCCTGCAGGAACTCCTGGCCCTGGAACAGCATTGGGATGCCGGGCGCCGTGAGCACCAGCGCCGCGCCCAGGGTGGAGCGCTTTTGCGCATGCCAGGCGTCCTGTCCCTCGCGGTCGATCTCATGGGGGACGCGGGCCTTGCCGTTGGCGACTTCGTCGTGGCTTTCGGTGTAGACGACGCGGCGGAAGGGGTCGCCGTCGGCCGTCTTGCGCAGCGCCTCGACCAGCGCGGCCATGCTGCGGTCCTCGTCCCGCGGCTGGATAAGGACCTCGCGCACGGGATGCATGAAGGCGGCGTCCCATTGGGCCCCGAAGCCGGCGCCGCCGTCCTCCACCGGCCGCGTGACGGCGTCTTCGTTCCGCAGATCCTCGGCGATCACGATCCGGCCGGGATGCCGCTCGGCGATCTCCTGATTGATCCACTGCATCAGCGACCAGCCGTCGGGCAGCCGGTCCCCTTCGTGATGCTCGTCGCCCGAGATCGTGCGGATGTAGAGCGTCATGTCGAAGCGCAGGCCGTCGATGCCGTAGGTCTCGAACCAGAAGAGCGCGTTGTCGCGCAGGAACCGGCGCACTTCCGGCCGCCCGTAATCGGGCCGCGTGTCGCCCCAGGGCGTGGCGGAGCGGTGGTCGTTGTAGAAGTAGATGCCGCCCTTGTCGCCCTCGCCCCAGCCGTCGAAGCGCCAGAGGTCGAGATCGCTCGGACCGAAATGGTTGTAGACCACGTCCAGGATCACCGCGATGCCGGACTGATGCGCGGCGGCGACGAAGGCGCGAAGGCCCTCAGGGCCGCCATAGGCCGTCTCGACAGCGAAGATGTGCGCGGGGTTGTAGCCCCAGCTGACGTCGCCGGCGAACTCCATCGTCGGCATGATCTGAATGGCGTTCACGCCGAGGTCGCGCAGATGCGAGAGCCGCGCCGCGGCATCGTCGAACCCGCCGGGGCGGTCGTCGGCAGGCGCGTGAAACGTGCCGACGTGCAGCTCGTAGATGACCATCTCGTTCCAGGGCGGAGGCGCGAACCCGCCCTCGGGCGCGGGGCCGAGATCGACGACCACGGCGTTGCCGACCGAGTTGGTGACGGCGCGTGCATTGGGATCGATGCGCCTCACCCGCCCGTCGAAGCCGTCGATGAGAAACAGATACGCGTCGCCGACGCCGGCTTGAGGGACGTCGACATGCCAGATCCCGTCGCCCTCGGGCTCCGCCGGGACGCCGTCGTCGCTCCAGCCGGTGAAATCGCCGGTCACGGCGACGGCCTCGGCGTGCGGAGCCCAGATCCGGAAGGCGACGCCGCCCTCATGCGGCAAAGCGCCCATCCCAAGCTGACTGGTCATCAAGGGGGGGTCCTGGATCGTCCGGGGCCGCGGCTCGGCCATCAGCGAGAGCGATCGGCCGGAAGCTCGGGTCCGTCCTGGCGAAGACCCCGCAGCCGGCCTCCCCTGATCGGCAGGCGCATCAGGCCGGCTCGTTTTCGCCGACGAAGCGCCAGGCCTCCGCCCGGTCCGCCGCGTCGAAGGCGCGCGCTTCGACGGGGATGATCTGGTTCATGAACTCGATCATCTGGCCGGCCTTGTCGGGCGCGCCGACGACGGCATAGCGCCTGACGCTGCTCAGCGCCTGAAAGCGCGACTTGATCACGTCGAGGTCCAGCATCGTGTCCCAGTCGCTGCCGGTGAAGCCCGACAGATCGAGCAGCATGTCCACCGATCCGTGCTTTTCGAACGCCTCCAGCATGAACTCGGCCATGGCCTCCGCCGCGTCGTCGTCGATATGGCCCTCGACTTTGACGGCGTAGAGGGTGGGCGTCGTCGTCGGGATCTGGGAAACGGGTCCGTGAGCGAAAGTCATCGTCAGTGCTCCTTCCAGTTTGCAAAAAGCGAACGCTTCGCGGCCCTGAACCGTTCCCGATCGCCGCATCTCTGGAACGCTGTTTTTCGCCGTGCCCTGCGGCCGGCGCCGCAGGGCCGGCCCTAGGCCTTTCCCCTACGCCATACCGGCTCTTGCGCTAGGCTGGGGACCGGGGCGGATCGACCGGGTTCGATCCCCCTTAGAGGGCGGCGTCGACGCCGACCTCGGCGGGTCAGCGCCCGCGCACAAGGAGGTCGCGATGACCGACGGATCTATCGAACTGACACCCTGGTGGTGGATCGTCGGCGATGACGGCTCCGGCCATGTGGTCGACTACTGGTCGTTCGACGCGGCGGAAGCTCGACGTCTGCTGGACGCGCTCCGCTCGGTCGTTCCCAAGCGGACGCGCGCCGACGGCGGTCGCGACCTCAGCGAGCCGCTGCACCCCGATGAGATCGAAGAGCCGCATCTGAAAGCCGCGGCGATGACGCTGATGCTGGGAGAGCTCGAGCAGATCGCTTCCGGTCCGCCGGAGAGCGAGGCGGAGAGTTGGGAGGGATTGCTGTCGAACGCCGAGCTGACGCTCGAGACGGTCGCCTCCAAGCCGGTCGAAAAGACCCGCGCCGACGCGGTGGCCCTCGCGGAGCATCTGGAAGAGGCCCGCGAGCGGCTGAAAGCCATCGGCGTGGCGACCGCGTTCGCACGGGGCGAGGCCTTGAACGAGGACGAGTTGGCTTTCGTCCGCAGCGTGCAATGCGAAACGGCGCTCAATGCCTTCTGGCTCGGCGGGCTGATGCGGGCGATCGACCAAAAGCCCTTCGACGAGGCCGCAAGAACCGGCGCCAAGGTTCAAGCGGGCGCCAAGCTCGGCGGAGCGATGGCCCGCGCGCCTAGGAAGAGCACGCAAGACGCCCTACAAGCGATGGATGCCGCGCTGGCAGACCAGACGAAACGCGGCGTCGCGCGGAGCGTCGCGCGCGCGGCGGAGCACGCCTTCAGGAACGGGTTGGGCGAGGTGGTCCCCGAAATCCGGGCAGGCGGCTAAGCTTGGTTCGTCGATGATCGAGGACGGACCGGATGACGGGGAAGAGGCGGCGCTACAGCGCCGAGTTCAAGGCGAAGGTGGCGCTGGAGGCGCTGAAGGGCGACCTGA
>JBCCPD010000176.1:0-7596 GCA_039025075.1 Pseudomonadota bacterium
GGCATCAGCTTCAGCAGGTGCTTGGTGTAGTCATGGGACGGCGCCTCGAACAGCGTCTCGCTGTCGGCGATCTCGCAGATCGCGCCGTAGCGCATCACCGCCACCCGGTCGCACATCTGCCGGATCACCGGCAGATCGTGGGAGATGAAGAGCATGGTCAGGCCCAGCTCCTCCTGCAGGTCGCGCAGCAGGTTCAGGATCGTCGCCTGCACCGACACGTCGAGCGCGGAGGTCGGCTCGTCGCAGATCAAGATCCGCGGGCGCGAGGCCAGCGCCCGCGCGATGGAGATCCGCTGCCGCTGCCCGCCCGAGAACTCATGCGGATACCGCACCGCCGCCTGCGCGCCGAGGCCCACATGATCCAGCAGGTCCTCGACGATGCGCCGGGTCTCAGCCTCGTTCTCGGTCAGCTTGTAGAAGCGGATCGGCTCGGCGACGATGTCCAGCACCTTCATCCGGGCGTTCAGGCTCGAATACGGATCCTGAAAGATCATCTGCAGCGCCCGCCGCGCCTCCCGCGTCCGCGGGTCCTTCGGCGCCGAGCTCACGTCCTGCCCCAGCAGCCGCACCACGCCCGCGTCCGGCGCGTAGAGCCCCGCGATGATCCGCGCCACGGTCGACTTGCCGGAGCCGGACTCGCCCACCAGCCCGAAGGTCTCCCCCTCTCGGATTTCGAAGCCGACGTCGTCCACCGCCTTCAGCATCTTGCGGTTCTTTTTGAGGAACGCCTTCTCCAGCGTAAAACTCAGGTTCAGCCCATCCGCCTGCACCGCGACCCCGCCCGGCGCTCCCCCGGCCCGCGCCGCAGCCCCCAGCCAGTGGCTCCGCACGTCGATGCGCCGGAAGGCCGAAGCCCCGCCCTCGATATAGTCGACGGAGGCGAAGCGGTGCAGCCGCCGATCCGGCCGCGGCACCGCCGAGATCAGACTACGCGTGTACTCATGCCGCGGCGCGCCCAGCACCTGGGCCACGGCGCCGGTCTCCACCACCTCGCCGCGATACATCACGCAGACCCGGTCGGCGATGTTGGCGATCACGCCGATGTCGTGGGTGACGATGATGACGCCCACGTTCCGCTCCTTGCAGAGGGAGCGGATCAGATCGAGGATCTGCGCCTGGATCGACACGTCGAGCGCCGTGGTCGGCTCGTCCGCGATGATCAGGTCCGGCTCTCCGGCAAGCGCCAGCGCGATCACCACGCGCTGCCGCATGCCGCCCGAGAACTGGTGCGGATAGGCCTTCAGCCGGCTCTCGGCTTCGGTGATCCCCACGCTCTCCAGCAGCTCCCGTGCGCGGACCTTCGCCGCCTCGTCCTTCAACCCCAGGCACTTCTGGATCGTCTCGACCAGCTGCTCGCCCACGGTCAGCAACGGGTTCAGCGAGGTCTGCGGGTCCTGGAAGATCATCCCGATCTTGTCGCCCCGGATGCGCCGCATCTCATCCTCGGAGCGTCCCCTCAGGCTCTCCCCCTGAAAGTCGATGCGCCCGCCGGCCACGCGGCCCGGCGGCTCCAGCAGGTCGATGATCGCATTCCCGATGGTGCTCTTGCCGGCGCCGGATTCCCCGACCAGCCCCAGCACCTCGCCCCGCGCCACCTCCAGCTTCACGCCCCGCGCGGCCTTCACCGTGCCCCGGCGCGTCGGGAACTCCACGTCCAGCCCGTCGATCTCAAGCAGCTCGCTCATCGTCTCGTCATCCCATGCCCCGCGCAGGCTGGAGGGCGGGCCGGCGAGCCGCAGGCTCGCTCGGGGCGGTCTCCAGCGCGCGGCTCAGCGCAGTTTCGGGTTCAGCGCGTCGCGCATCCAGTCGCCCAGCAGGTTCACCGCGAAGACCAGCACAACCAGCGCGATGGCCGGAAAGAAGGTGATCCACCAGAGGCCCGAGAACAGATACTCGTTCCCCACCCGGATCAGCGTGCCCAAGGACGGCGTCGTCGGCGGAATGCCCTGACCTAAAAAACTCAGAGTCGCCTCGGCGATGATCGCCAGCGCCAGGCCGATGGTCGCCAGCACCAGCACCGGCCGCATCACGTTGGGCAGCACGTGTCGCACCATGATCAGCCAGCTCGGCAAGCCGATGACCCGCGCGGCCATCACGTATTCCTTCTGGCTCTCCACCAGCGTCGCGCCGCGCACGACGCGCGCGAACTGCGGCCAATCCGTCAAACCTATCGCCAGGATCACCACGTAGATCGCCAGCTCGTCCCGCGCCTCGGGCGGCAGGGCGCTCCGCGCGATCCCGTTGATCAGGATCGCCAGCAGGATCCCCGGAATGGTCAGCTGCACGTCCGCGACGCGCATGATCGCCGCGTCCACCGCGCCGCCCATGTAGCCCGACACGACGCCCAGCATGACCCCCAGAACCATGCCCAGGCACACCGCCGCCAGCCCCACGATGATGCTCAGCCGCCCCCCGTAGAGGATGGTCGAGAGCATGTCGCGGCCCTGATTGTCCGTGCCCAGCAGGTACTGCGCCTGCCCGCCCTCCGCCCAGGCCGGCGGCAGCTTGCCGTCCCACAGGCTGATCTGCGCCGGATCGAACGGGTTGAAGGGCGCCACCAAGGGGGCCGCGAAGCTCAGCAGGATGATCGAGACCGTCACCGCCGCCGCGATCATCGCCGTCGGCGAGCGGAAGAACGACCAGGCGATGTCGTTGTCGGTCAGCCGCGTCCAGAAGCTCGGCCGCTCATAGGCCTGCGGCGCGGCCGCAGGCGCCGGGCCGGGGCCGGTCGGCTCCACCACGGCGGGGTCTTGGGTCACGTCGGCCATGGCGCCCTCCTCAAGCCGTGCCGATCCGGATGCGCGGATCGATGGACACGTAAAGCAGATCGACGATCAGGTTTATCGCCACGAAGAGCAGCGCCACGAAGCACAGATACGCGCTCATGATCGGAATATCGACGAAGTCCACGGCCTGGATGAACATCAGCCCCGTGCCCGGCCACTGGAACACCGTCTCGGTGATGACCGAGAAGGCGATCAGGTTGCCGATGTTCAGCCCGATGATGGTGATCACCGGCACCAGCGTGTTCTTCAGCGCATGTCCGTAATTGATCGCCTTCTCCGCCAGACCCCGCGCCCGCGCGAACTTGACGAAGTCGGTGCGCATCACCTCCATCATCTCCGCCCGCACCAGCCGCAGGATCATCGTCGCCTGAAACAGGCTCAGCGTGATCGCCGGCAGCAGGATCGACCGCCACCCGTCCAGCGTCAGCAGAGAGCTCTTCCACAGCCCCACGTCGACCGTCCCCCCGCGGCCCGAGCTCGGCAGCCAGCGCAGATGCACCGCGAAGACGTAGATCAGGCCGATGCCGATGATGAAGGTCGGAAGGCTGACGCCCACGAGGCTGCCGCTCAGCAGCGTCCGGCTCAGCCAGGAATTGCGGTGGATGCCGGTATAGACCCCGGCCGTGATCCCGAACCCCATGGCGAAGATCGCGCTGACGAAGACCAGCTCCAGCGTCGCCGGCAGCCGCTCCAGGATCAGCTCGTCCACCGGGCGCTTGATGCGGTAGCTGTTGCCGAACTCGAACTGCACCGCGTTGCCCAGAAAGCGCGTGTACTGCACCAGGATCGAGTCGTTCAGCCCCAGCGCCTCGCGGATCTCCGCCCGCCGCTCCAGAGTCGCGTCCTGGCCGACCATGTTGTTGACCGGATCGCCGACGAGGTTGAACAGGCTGAAGCTGACGGCCGAGACCACCAGCATCACGATGAGGCTCTGGGCGAGCCGCCGGGTGATGAAACCGAACATTTTCGCGGGGCTCCGCTGGGTCAGACCGGCGTTTCGAAAACCGAACGGCCGCGGCGGAGCCTGACGCCCGCCGCGGCCGAAGTCGCCGCGGCGCCGGGTCGTCCCCGGCGCCGCGCAGGACTCACTCGCTCATCACGATGAAGCGCGGGCGCAGCGCGTCGTCCGCCGCGATCGGCTCGTCCACCTTCTCGGACATCGCATGGGCGATCACCTGGTGGTGCAGCGGGATGTAGGGCATGTCCTCGCGGACGATGTCCCAGGCCTCGAAGATCATTTGAGCGCGGGCGTCCATGTCGGTCTCGACCGCGATGGCGGAGGTGATCTCGTTGACCCGAGCGTTGTCGTAGCCCGTCGCGTTCCAGGACCCGGCGCCGTCCAGCAGGTAGGAGAAGACGTAGTGGCTGTCGAGCGTCGGCACGCCCCAGCCCAGCATGTAGAAGTCCGTCTCCCGGTTCTGGATCTTGGGGAAGTGCTGGGCCTTGGGGATCGCCTCCAGGTTCACCGTCACGCCGATCTTGGCGAGCATGGCGACCGCCGCCTGGCAGATCTTCTCATCGTTGTTGTAGCGGTTGTTGGGGCAGTCCAGCTGCACCTCGAACCCGTCCGCGTAGCCGGCCTCTTCCATCAGCGCCTTGGCCTGCTCCACGTCCAGCTCGAAGGGAACGTCGTTCTCGGGCGTGTTGCCGAAGACGCCCGGCGGCGTGATCATGCCGGTGGGGAAGCTCAGCCCCTCCATCACCACGCGCTGGATGGCGTTCTTGTCGATGGCGAGGTTGAAGGCCTCGCGCACGCGCACGTCCTTGAACGGGTTGCCCTCGACCGAGCTGTTGCGCAGCTGATCGACGCCCTGGTCCATGCCGAGGAAGATCGAGCGGATCTGAGACACCGTCTCCACCTTCAGCCCGTCGGCGGTCTCGATGCGCTTGAGATCCTGGAGGGGCGGGTCGAGAATGAAGTCCACCTCGCCCGACAGCAGCGCGGCGACGCGCGTGGCGGCGTTGCCGATCGGCCGGTACTCGATGCGCTGGATGTTGCCCGGGTGGCTGTCCCAGCCCCACCAGTCCTGATTGCGGTCCAGCGTGGTCAGCTCGTCCGGCGCGCGGGCGTCGAGGATGTAGGGACCGGTGCCGTTGGCGTTCCTGACGGCGAACGTCTCTTCCTGACCGGCGAAGTCCTGCGGCTGCAGCACGTTGTTCGACTCGGCCCAACCCTTGTCCATCATGAAGACGGAGGTCAGCTGGTTCGGCAGGATCGGGTTCGGACCGTTGGTGACCATGATCACCTCATGGTCGTTCACGATCTGGATCTCTGAGATCGAGGCGATCTGCTCTTTCCAGTCCGAGGTTTCGGCGTTGGCGCGCTCGAAGCTGAACACCACGTCCTCGGCAGTGAAGTCGCTCCCGTCGTGGAACTTCACGCCCTCGCGCAGCTTGAAGCGCCAGCCGCCCTCGACGGGCTCCCACTCGGTGGCGAGCTCGGGCACCAGGTTCAGCGCCGGGTCGCGGGTCACGAGGCTTTCGTAGATCTGCCCGGTCAGGGCGATGGTCGGCCCCTCGTTCTGGGCGTGCGGGTCCATGGTCAGGGCGTCGCCCTGGCTGGTCCATCGGAAGGTCTGGGCGGAAGCGGGGGCGGCGAGGACGGCGAGCACCGCCATCGAAGCGCCCCAGCGTACGAACTTGGTCATCGAACCTCTCCTGTTCGGCTGCCTTTGCATCGGCAAGTCTGCCTCTTTGGGCTCGGTCGGCCCTAGCATCGCGCGTCGAGCCGCCTGGCGTTCCGCAAAGGTTTCGCATCGCGACTCTCTTTGGGAACGAACGGCCGAAGGCTGGCCCATCGGCGCGCGGGCTTCAAGCCCGTTCCAAGGGCGCCGCAACGTCGCCGCCTAAACAAATGGCGCCATCGGCAGGGTCGCAGCGCGCCGGAACGGCACGCCCGCGACCCTCGGCCGCTCGAACCGTCCACGGCCCTCGGCCGCTCGAACTCCACGCCGCTCGGACTCTACGCGGCTCTCGGCCGCCCCGGCGGTCGGCGCCTCTCGACCTCCAGGCCTCGCGGCCTCAGCCGCTTAGGGTCCCCTTGGCCTCTATCGCCCTGGCGCCCTCGCCGCCTCAGCCGCCCTGCACCCCCGTCGCCTCGTACAGCGCATGCCCGCGATTGAACGTGTGCGGCCGCACCTCGCCGGCCCAGCGCCCTTGCTCCACCGCCGCCGCCCATTCGGGCGAGGCGAGCACGTCCGGGCTCTCCACCTCGTAGATCGCCGTGTAGGCGGGGGAGGCGGCGGGGCTCTCCTTGCGCTCCCCGCCGATGGTCACCGTCAGGGGAACGGACTTGGCGCGGGTGACGCGCCGCACGCCCGGCACCTTCAGCAGAAAGGGCACGTGCTCGTCGTCGTAGACCTCGTTGAACAAGGCCTCCTTCTCCGGCGCCACGTCCATGGACACCACGAACAGATACGGCATGCGGCCCTCCTCCTTGCGCTCGGTCCCGGTCAGAAGACCTCAGGCCGCCCGGCGGGTCGAGAGCGAAATTCCCAGCCCTTCAAGCGCGTCCCGCACCGCCCGTTCCTGCGCCTCGCTCGCCGGAGAGGTCGGGCGCCGCGCGATCCCCGCCGGCACGCCCTGAAGCTTCTGAGCGTATTTCACCAGGCTCGGCATGTTGTCCTGGCCGATGGCGTCCCACAGCGGCATCAGCCGCTCATGCAGATCGCGCCCGGTCTCCATGTCGCCCGCCTGCGCCGCCTCCCACAGCCGCACGCTCGGCCCCGGCGCCGCGGTCAGCACCGCCGCGATGGAGCCCTTCGCGCCCAGCAGGTACGACGGCCACAGCAGCGCATCGACAGCCGAAAAAATCAGGTTCTTCGGGTCCGCGCGCCTCTGAAGGTCGGCGAAGAGCTTCATGTCCCCCGCGCTCTGCTTGACGCCGAGCACGCCCGGAACCTCGGCCATGATCTCCAGCAGATCGTCGGGGCTCAGATAGCACCACGGCACCACGTTGTAGATCAGGATCGGCAGGCCCCCGGCCTCGTGCACCTCCCTGAAATGCCGGATCATCGCAGGCAGGTCCGGCTTGAAGAGGTAATGCGGCGGCGTGATCTGCAGCGCCGCCACGCCCAGCGCCGCCGCCGCCTCCGACCGCGTCGCCGTCTCCCGCGTGGAATTGGAGATCACGCCAGCCACCACCGGCACGCGCCCGTCGACAGCATCCACCGTCTCGCGCAAAACCGCCAGGTGCTCGCCGCGGCTCAGAGCATGCCCCTCTCCGGTCGACCCGCCGGCGGCGAGCCCGTGCACGCCCGCCTCGATCATCCAGTCCACCTGCGGGCCGATGTCCTCGAGCCGCACCTCGTCGTCCTCGCCGAACGAGGTGGTGAACGGCGCGATCACGCCGCGAAGCTCATCGCTCATGGTCGTCCTCCCTGACGGGCCGCTGATCGGGCCCTTGCGCGGCGCCGGGCTCCGCCCCGCGTTTCATTCCGCTACGCTCCAGCCTGCGCCGACGCGCCCGCCCTTGGCAAGCGCGCGCGTTGGGGCCATCACTGCGCCCCGCTTCGCTCCGCGCTCCGCCCTCCCCGAGGATCCGCCCGCCCATGCTCATCGACGCGCTCGCCGGACTCGCGATCGGGGCCTTCTACGCCGGCGTCTTCGCGCTGATGGTCTGGTCGGGGCTGGAGCGGCTGAACCAGGGCCTCGCCAGCTCCCTGGGGTTCCTGGCCTTCCTCGCCACCTGCCTGTGGCTCGACGGCTGGATCGTCACGGGCATCGTAGGCTTCGCCGCCGCCATGGCGTTCGGACTTCACGCCCGCGCCAAGCTCCGCTGAGCGGGGCCCGGCGGCCTGGCGCCGATCCC
>JBCCPD010000177.1:0-7561 GCA_039025075.1 Pseudomonadota bacterium
GCCGAGGTGGAGCAGGAATCGATGCAGCTCAAGCAGCTCATCGTCGGCTAGGAGGCGCAGGGCCGGCGGCGATTCCACGTAGTCCGGTTTGATCTGGACGGCCATCGCGCCGTCTTTCGGGCCTCCTTCGGCTGAGACGCAAGCGGATTTCGCAGTCGGGCGAGCCTTCGGCGACGTCCTGCGAACCGCGTCCGGGCGTCCCGACCGGGCTTTTCCTCGAGTAAAAACGCGGGCGGCTGCGCTCCGCCCGCGGCTTTTTCCCAGCGCATGCGGGCCGAAAGGCCGAGTGTTCCGTCTTTGGTCCGCTCGGACTCGGGCTGGAAATGCCGCTCATGACCCAAAAAAACCAAGCCGAAGCCGCGTGATTCTTCAGCCTGCTTTAGGGGAGTCAGGGCCATTTTCGAGGCGTTTTGCAGCCCGTGCGAATGCCGAAACACGCGAAACCACGCCTCGCACCGAGGCGATCCACGTCTTGCGGAGCGACGTCGGCATGCGTCCAACCATCGCCGCTCAGGACGCTAGATCAAGCGACTCGGCGGGATGTGCGCGCAGCTCGGGCCGGCGTCACGCCAGCATTTCGGCTGGTCTCAAATCTGTCGTGAAACCAAATCGAAACCGTCATCAATTCGTAGTGTTTGATCCCTACCCCTCGAATAGTCTCAGAGGGGGCGGCATGCTCGCGATCGAAAACCTGACGAAGCGGTTCGGCGACAAGATCGCCGTCGACCAGGTCGACATTTCCATCGGCGCGCCGACCATGATCGGCATCATCGGGCGCTCCGGCGCCGGCAAGTCGACCCTGCTGCGCATGGTCAATCGGCTGAGCGACGCCAGCTCGGGCTCCATCGTCTTCGAGGGCGAGGAGATCACGGCTCTGAAGGGCGCGGCCCGGCGCACCTGGCAGTCGCGCTGCGCGATGATCTTCCAGCAGTTCAACCTCGTGCCGCGCCTGGACGTGGTGTCGAACGTGCTGCACGGGACGCTGAACCGGCGGTCGACGCTCGCCACGCTCTTCAACCTTTTTCCGACCGACGACATTCACCGGGCCATCGAGATCCTCGACCGGCTGGGCATCGCCGAGCAGGCGCCCAAGCGGGCCGAGGCGCTGTCCGGCGGTCAGCAGCAGCGCGTCGCCATCGCGCGGGCGCTGATGCAGGACCCCAGGATCATCCTGGCCGACGAGCCGATCGCCAGCCTCGATCCGATGAACGCTCAGGTCGTGATGCAGTCGCTGCGCACGATCCACGAAGAGGACGGGCGCATGGTGATTTGCAACCTGCACACGCTCGACACCGCCCGGCGCTATTGCGACCGCGTCGTAGGCATGCGCGACGGGCGCGTGGTCTTCGACGGCACGCCCGACCAACTGACCACCGGCGTCGCGCGCGACATCTACGGCGCCGGCGACGACTTTTCCGAGGCCTCGACCTCGACCGAGATCGACACGCTCGACCTCGCGGACGCGCCCGCCCGCGCGACCGCCTGACACTCCCCTTCCCATCCAGTCTTACGGAGCGACTCCATGACCAAGACTCTCGCCCTCGCCTTGGCCGCGACCACGGCCCTCAGCACCGCCGCCCTCGCCGAAGGCATCTCCGAGTTCCGCATCGGCATCCTGGGCGGCGAGAACGCCCAGGACCGTCTGAACTCCAACCAGTGCCTGGCCGACTACACGTCCGAGGTGCTGGGCGTGGAGACGAAGCTGTTCGCTCCGGCCGACTACAACGGCGTCATCCAGGGCCTGCTGGGCGGGACCATCGACATGGCCTGGCTGGGCGCGTCGGCCTACGCCGCCACCTTCCTGCAGGACCCCGAGGCGGTGGAGCCGGTGCTGATCAAGGTCAACCTCGACGGGTCCATCGGCTACCACTCCATCGGCTTCGCCCGGCGCGACAGCGGCGTGACCTCGCTGGACGACATGGAAGGCAAGGTCTTCGGCTTCGGCGACCCGAACTCCACTTCCGGCTATCTGATCCCGTCCATCGAGATCCCGCAGTACAAGGACGGCATCACGATGGACAGCGGCCAGTACTTCGGCGAGGTGAAGTTCACCGGCGGCCATGAGCAGACCATCGTCGCGGTCAACAACGGCGACATCGACGCCGGCGTGACCTGGGCCGACGGGCAGGGCAATTGGGAGGACGGCTACAACTCCGGCGCCCTGCGCAAGGCCGTCGACGCCGGCCTGGTGGACATGAACGACCTGGTGCAGATCTGGAAGTCGGCCGTGATCCCCGAGGGCCCGATCGTTCTGCGCAAAGCCCTGCCGGACGACGTGAAGGCCAAGATGATCGCGCTGGTCGACGGCCTGCACGAGCGCGACGAGGACTGCGCCTACGGCGTGGCCGCGGGCGACACGCTGGGCTTCCAGCCGGTGACGCACGCCACCTACGTCTCGATCATCGAGGCGCGCAAGGCCAAGATCGGCGGCGGCTCCTGAGCCGTCCCCGACGCGCGACCTGACCGGCGGCCGCCGCGGCGGCCGCCGGCGCCGACCCTCCCCTGACAGAGCCGACATGACCGACGCAGTGCTTTCCGGGCCGGCGCCCCAGGGCGTGAACGCCATTCAGGCCGGCTACATGGCGCAGGTGCAGCGCCGCCGCCTCTATGGCGGTATCGCGCTGCTGATCTTCGTCCTGATGATGGTCTCCGGCTTTCAGGTCGCCGACGACCGCAACGCCGGCGGGTTCTGGGACGGGCTGCACCAGATCGGCGACTATCCCGCCGACGTGCTGTCCGAAGCGTGGGAGAAGCGCGCCGACCTGCCCGGCCTGATCGCCAAGTACTTCCCGGCGCTGGTGGAGACGGTGAACATCGCCGCCGTCTCCACCCTCATCGGGGCCGTCGCGGGCCTGTTCCTGTCGCTCGTGAGCACGCGCGGCCTGGCGCAGTGGCCGCGCCTGATCCCGGTGTTCCGCCGCCTGTCCGACATCATGCGGGCGGTGCCTGAGATCGTGATCGCCCTGGTGCTGATCTTCGTTCTGGGCGGGGGGCCGGTGCCGGCGATGATCGCCATCGCCATCCACACCGCCGGCGCGCTCGGGAAACTGTTCTCGGAGGTGGCGGAGAACGCCGACCTCAAGCCGGTCGAGGGGCTCGCGTCGACCGGCGCCAACTGGTCCCAAAGGATGGTGCTGGGCGTGCTGCCGCAGGTGGCCCCGAACTACGTCAGCTATTCGCTGCTTCGGTTCGAGATCAACATCCGCGCCTCCGCCATCCTCGGCTTCGTCGGGGCCGGGGGACTGGGGTTCGAGCTTCGCAACGCCATGGCCTGGGGGCCCGGCCGCTTCGACGAGGCGGGGGCCATCTTCATTCTGCTCTTCGGCACGATCGTCTTCTTCGATCAGCTGTCGAGCCACTACCGCAACCGACTGACCGAAGGGCGGGGACGATGACCGCGGCCGAGCTGCACGCCGCCGATCCCGGCGCCGACGCCCTGGCCGGCGCCAAGGCGGACGCCGAGCGTCTGTACCGGCGCAAACGTCTGTTCGGGTTCGGCCTTCCGGCCGCGGTGGCGGTCTACCTGGTCTACATCTTCTTCGCCTTCGACCTGCCGGGCCTGGCGCAGCGGGCCAAATGGGACAACGCGGTGACGCTGGTCTCCGACGTCTGGTCCCACAAGGTGCATGTCGCCCGGAACAACCGCTCGGGGGAGATCGACTACGCCGTCGAGGGGGAGCGCAAGGGCCGCTACCCCGAAGGCGAGCGGCCCGCCTGGGTCTCCGGCGACGAGGTGATCGTCGTCGATCTCGGCGAAGGGCACGTCGTGCGCTTCCTGCCGGAGAACCGGACCGAGATCGAGCTGCCGGACTTTCCCCTGATCGAGGCGCAGGCGGAGGGCCGGAGCGTCGTCACCAACCTGCCCGACGACCTGCCCGACTGGATCTCCGCCTCCGCCCGCCGGGTGGGGATCACCACGCCGGAGGGCCGCATCACGCTCACCGGTTCGCGGACCGAGGTGTTCAACTACTTTCCCGGGTGGGAGCTGTTCTGGTTCACCCTCGACAGCCCCTACCATGGGCGTGGTGCGCTCGAGATCCTGTTCGGCGAGCGCATCGACCCGGCGCGGGGCAATGTCTCGGGCGCGCTGCACGATTGGTGGAACAACGACATGTGGCGTCACAAGGACGTCGCCTGGGCCATCGGAGAGACGATCCTGATGGCGTTCCTCGGCACCATGGGCGCCGCGATCATCGCCCTGCCGATCAGCTTTCTGGCGGCCAAGCGCTTCGCGCCGCTGATGATCCTGCGCGCCGCCGTCCGGCGGCTGCTGGACTTCGTGCGCGGCGTGGACGCGCTGATCTGGACGGTGGTGCTCTCGCGGGCCTTCGGGCCGGGGCCGATGACCGGCGCGCTCGCGATCCTGATCACCGACGCGGGCACCTTCGGCAAGATCTTCTCCGAAGCTTTGGAGAACGTCGACGACAAGCAGATCGAGGGCGTGGCCTCCACCGGCGCCAAGCCGCTGCAGCGGTATCGCTTCGGCGTGATCCCGCAGCTTGTGCCGGTGCTGCTGGCGCAGGTGCTCTACTTCTTGGAATCCAACACCCGGTCCGCCACCATCATCGGCGCGATCACCGGGGGCGGCATCGGCCTGATGCTGACTCAGGCCATCCAGACCCAAAAGGACTGGGAGGAGGTCGCCTACTACATCGTGCTGATCGTGCTGATGGTGATGCTCATGGACTGGTTCTCCGGCTGGCTGCGGGGCCGGCTGATCGGACGCAAGGAATGACGGCGCGGCTGTCCGCCGACGCCCCGTTCCTCCACCCCGACTGCGAGATCACCGACAGCGCCTTCGGCGCCTATGTGGAGATCGGCCGCGGCAGCCGGATCGCGCATTCGGTTGTCGGCGACTACAGCTATTGCGACCGCTACGCCGACATCGCCAACGCCGAGGTCGGAAAGTTCGCCAACATCGCCGCCTTCAGCCGCATCGGCGCGACCGACCACCCCCTGCACACCGCCGCCCTGCACCATTTCCTCTACCGGTCCCACGACTACTGGGAGGACGCCGAGCGGGACGAGGATTTCTTCGCCCGCCGCCGGGCGCGGATCGCCCGCATCGGCCACGACACCTGGATCGGGGCGGGCGCGATGGTGAAGCCCGAGGTCGTGCTGGGCGACGGCGCCGTCGTCGCCGCCGGGGCGGTGGTGACCAAGGACGTGGACCCCTACGTCATCGTCGCCGGCGCGCCCGCGGTCCCGCTGCGCCCCCGCCAGCCCCGCGCCATCGCCGAGCGGCTGATCGCGCTCGCCTGGTGGGACTGGACCCATGAGGCCTTGCGCGCGGCGCTGCAGGACTTCCGGTCGCTGCAGGCGGAGGCGTTCCTGGAAAAGTACGAGCCCTAGCCGTCCACGGTCAGGATGATCCGATCGCCGGCGAACCAGGTCCGCCCGAACTCCACCGGGCGGCCCTCCCCGTCGACGTTGACGGCGGTCGACCGCAGAAGCGGGTCGCCCTCCTTCAGCTCCAGCAGGAGGGCCTGCGGCCCGGTCGCGCGCACCGCCGTCAGGCGGGTGGAGGCGCGGGCGTAGTCCTCCACCCCCGCGCGGCGCAGGGCTTCGGTCACGCTGCTGGTCTCCTGCAAGGCCGCCGCGACGCCGGGCAGCCGCTCGGCCGGGAAGACGCTTTCGAACACCGCCGCGGGCCGGGCGTCGATCAGGGACAGGCCGTGATAGGCGCAGACCGGATCGCCCGGGTCGAGGCGCAGCGCCGCCGCCTCGCCGGCGTCGCAGGCGCGCGCCTCGATCATCAGGACCCGCTTTTCCGGCCGGCGCCCTGCGGCGATGAGGTTTTCGTGGAAGCGCACGCGCTTGCCGATGGGATAGTCCGCGGGCGTCGCCTCGACGAAAGCGCCGGCGCCGCGGCGGGTGCGGATCAGCCCCTCCTCCACCAGCGCCGAGAGCCCGTGGCGCACTGTGTGGCGGTTGACGCCGAACCGGTGGGCCAGCGCCGCCTCGCTCGGCAGCTTGTCGCCGGCGCGGTAGCGGCCCTCCGCCAGATCCTCGCGCAGAGCGTCGGCGATGGCTTTCCAGATCGGCGTCTTGGCGGCTCCGTCACGCAAGCTTCGCATTTCCCATCTGGCGTCGGCGCGCCGAGGCGGCTATGATTGGTCTAGTTGTATAGGAGCCGGTGAAGTTGTCGAGATGAAAGACGCCGCGGAGCCCGAAGCTTCAGGTCCCGACCCCGATCCGAACGGCCCGCGCAAGGCCTGGATGGGGCTGATGGCCAAGGCGCCCGAGGGGCGCGTCTCCGCCCTGCTGGACGCGGCGGTGGAGCGGCCGGCCTTCACCTGGCTCCGCGCCCCTGAAATCGGCTCGGCAATGGTCCGCGCCCGCGCCGGGGCGACCGGCGCGCCCTTCAACCTCGGCGAGATGACCGTGACGCGCTGCGCCCTGGCGCTCGAGACCGGCGAGATCGGCCACGCCTGCCTGCAAGGCCGCCGCAAGGCGGACGCCGCCGCGGCCGCCCTGGCGGACGCGTTGCTGCAGACCGACGCCGCCCCGATCCTGCGCGAGGGCGTGCTGGAGCCGCTGCAGGCGGAGCGCGACGCCGCCCGCGCCGCCCGCGCCGGCAAGGCCGCGGCCACCAAGGTCGACTTCTTCACTCTGGCGCGAGGGGACGGGTGATGGACGCCAAGACGCTGTCCGGCGGGTTCGCCGACCCCGCGATCGACGCCGCCCACGCCTTCCGCGGCGTGATGGAGGCGATGGCCCGTCCCGGCACGATCCAGACCGTCGGCGGGGCCGCGCCGCCGGCGCCCCTGTCGCCCGCCGCCGGCGCCGTGCTGCTGACGCTGTGCGACGCCGACGCGCCCGTGCACCTGGCCGGCGCCGCCGATTGCGAGGCGGTCCGCGGCTGGCTCGCCTTCCATGCCGGCGCGCCGCTCGCGCCGCCCGATCGGGCGATGTTCGCCCTGGGGGCCTGGGAGGATCTCATGCCGCTCTTTGCCTATCCCGTCGGCACGCCGAGCCATCCCGACCGATCCGCCACCCTGATCGTCGAACGGGCGGACCTGCGCGCCGAGGGCGCGACGCTGACCGGCGCGGTCCTTGATGCCGGGGCCGATCAGCGCCGCGCCGTCGGCGCGCAGGTCCGCCCGCTCGACGATCAGCGTTGCGGACCGGTCGGGATGGCTCGGCGTGCCGATCGGGTAGGCGGAGAGCGGCATGAGATCCTCCCAGGCGCCCAGGGCGAACATCGCCTGATCGGGCGGCGCGAGCGGCGCGCCCGCATGGAAGGCGAGCCAGCCGCGGACCGCCTCGCAATCGGCGGCGCCGGCCAGGTGCACGGGCGCGTCGGCGTCGCACAGCGTCAGCAGCACGGCGCCGGCCGCGGGCGACAGGGGCGCCGGCGGCGTGGCCCCGCCGACGGTCTGGATCGCGCCGGGACGGGCCATCGCCTCCATCACGCAGCGGAAGGCGTGGGCGGCGTCGATCGCGGGGTCGGCGAACCCGCCGGACAGCGTCTGGGCGTCCATCACCCGTCCCCTCGCGCCAGAGTGAAGAAGTCGACCTTGGTGGCCGCGGCCTTGCCGGCGCGGGCGGCGCGGGCGGC
>JBCCPD010000178.1:0-7478 GCA_039025075.1 Pseudomonadota bacterium
ACGTCCACGAAGCGTCCGCCCATCAGCCAGCGCCCGCCCGTCGAGACCGCGAGCGCCCATATCGCCCGTCGCCTCGACCCCTCGCGATCCGCCGTCCCTGAGCGCGAGTCCGACCGACCTTCGCCCCCCGACGCCACGCCCCACCGCGGCCTGCAAAGGGAGGCCCGCGCCCCCGCCGCCGACGGTCCCGCCACGCGCAGGAAGGCCCTTGCGTCGCTCAGAACCCTGACGAGCCCGCAAGGCCCAGCGTCAGGCGCTCGCACGCCGGTGCATCCCATCGCCCGGCCCGACCCAAAAGGCGACGAAGCCGAGCCTCCAATGCCGCCTTCGCCCCACCGCCTCCAGCCGGCCCAGGCCCGCTTCATCCCGCGCTCCAACGCCGTCCGCCCTCTTGCCCAGTTGAAGCCGGCCCGCGACGCTCGCCGCCTGCCAAGCCGCCGCCGCCTCGCCTTGCAAGCGCCCGCCCGCCGCCCCACGCCGTCCCCCAGTCGCATCCCGGGGCCCTGCATCCGCGCGGCGCGCCGCCTCGCCGTTCCACGGCCGCGCGTCCAGGCGGCGCTTGCCGGCCCCATCCTCCGCGTCGCCGCCGGCCGCCGCTCAGTGCAGAAAGCGCAAGCCGGCGCCGCCCCCCGCTCGACGTCCCGGCCGCCTCTCGCCAGACGCCTGCGCTGCCAACGCGCACGCCCCCCGCGGTCTGCCGCCCGCGCCCGGCCCCGCCGTCCGACCCAATCTCACGCCAACCACTCCTCCGGCCCCGCCTCCAACGCCTCCAGCCGCACGCCGTCGAGCCGGAAGCGCAGCCCCGGCGCCACGCCCCGCACGCCCTGAGCCCCCTCCGACAGCGACAGGAACGGCGCCGCCGCGCCCAGCGACAGCCGATCCTGGCCCAGTTCGAAATCCGCGATCCGGATCCAGCCGTCGCCCGAGCGCAGCACGAAGACGTCCGCGCCGGCGCCGCCCGTCGCAGCGTCCCGGCCGCCCCCCGGCGCGATCCTGTCCGCGCCGTCGCCGCCGAACAGCCGGTCGTCGCCCTCTCCGCCGCGCAGCCGGTCCGCGCCGCCTCCGCCGAACAGCCGGTCGGCGCCGGCCCCGCCCCCGGCCAGGTCCGCCCCGTCGCCGCCGCGCAGAACGTCGGCCCGGTCGCCGCCCTCCAACCGGTCGCGTCCGGCCCCGCCGGCCAGCGCGTCGCGGCCGACCCCGCCCCACAGCCGGTCGTCTCCCGCCCCGCCGTCGAGACGGTCGTCCCCCTGCTCGCCGCGCAGACGGTCCGCTCCGCCTCCGCCGAACAGCCGGTCGTCCCCGACGCCGCCCCAGGCCCGGTCGGCGCCCGCGCCGCCGGCGATCCGATCGCCGCCGCCGCGCCCCGCGCCCGCGACGCTTCCGCCCTCGCCCAGCATCGCCGCCTCCCCCCACAGCCGATCCGCCCCGGCCCCGCCGTAAAGCCTGTCGGCGCCGGCCACCGCCAAAGCGCCCTCGCCCAGCTCCCGCGCCTCGCCGTAGAGCGCGTCGCGCCCGGCGCCGCCGCGCAGCACGTCGTCGCCGCCCACCAGCCGGGCGCCGTCGCCCAGCAGACCCGCGTCGCCCGCCAGCGCCGCGCCGCCGTCCGGCCCGCGCAGCACGTCGTCGCCACCCCTGACGTCCCAGTTCCGGCCCACCGCGCCCGCATCTCCGAACAGCGCCCGCGCCCCGCCGGAGCCGCCGCGGCCGGCCGCCGAGGCGTCGATCAGATCGTCGCCGCCGGTCAACGCGCCGCCATCCGCGACCGCGCGGTCCTCCATCAGCGCCGCGTCGCCCCACAGGCTCAGCGCGCCGCGCCCGGCCTCGACCATCACGTCGGCGCCGCCGCGCACTTGCGCCGCCTCCGCCGCCACGGTCCAGAAATCGCCCGACACGCGCCGCCCGCCCGGCTGCGCGCCGCCCTCATAGGCGTCGCCCGCGCCCTCCATGAGATGCGCGCCGCGCCAGGCATCGCCGAACAGCGCCGCGCCGCCCGAACCGAACACGCGCAGATCGTCGGCGCCCGCCAGAGCCGCGTCCAGCATCGACGGCGAGGGCGCCTCCGCCCCCGCCAGAGCGGTCAGATCCACGCCCAGACCGCCCGACCCCTCCGCCGAGAGCGAAAACCCGCCTGCGGCGAGGCTCAGCGTCCGCGGCGCCCCGCGCGCCTCGCCTGCGCCGGGCCCCAGGGCGAACTCGTCGCCGAGCGCCCGCCACGCGGCGCCGCCGGGCGCGGTCCATTCAAAGACGTCGCCTTCGTCGCCGCGGGTCAGCACGCCGGGCCCTTGCCGGCCCAGCGCCCGCGCCAGTCCTACGAGGTCGGCGGCGCCGGACCCCTCGCTCAAGATGATCGTCAAGGCCGCCTCCGCCGCGGCCCCTCAACTCTCCAAAAAGGCGAAGTGCGGCGTCACCGCGTCGCGTCAAGCGCGATCCGAGGTCGACGCGGCGGCAACCGCCGACGCGCGAGGCCCCGCGCGCGTCCGCGTCGCGCATCCGCGCCGCGCCTCGACGACGCCTCGGGCCCGGCGATCCCGCGCCCGCATATCCGCGTCGCCGCGCCGGACGCGCCGCCCCGCGCTCGATCGAGCGCCAGGCTGCGCCGCAGCGCGCCCGGCGCATCCCCGCATCGGCCCGCGCCGCCTCTTGCCTCGCGCCCGACGAGAGGGTCACGCTCCGCCTCCCGCACCGTTCCGCCCCGAAGGAGGCTCCGCCCGCATGCTCGTCATCGACCCCGCGCTCCTGTCCGACGCCGCCGTCTCGGACGAGACCCGCGCCTTCAACGCTCAGCTGGAGCGGACGCTCGCCGACCTGCCCAAGACCCACGAGGTCCCGCCGGAGGTCACCCGAAAGGCCCGCGACGAAGGCCGCGGCATCTTCCCGCCCGGCGGACCGTTGGAGGGTTCGGCGTGGCGCGAGATCCCCGCCGGAACCGGCCGCGTCCGCGTCACCCTCCCCGAAGGCGCCCCCAAGGGTCTGCACCTGCATATCCACGGCGGCGGCTTCACGCTCGGCCGCCCCTCCCACTACGACCGCCAGAACCAGGATCGCGCGCGGGAGGCCGGCTGCGTCGTGCTCTCGCTCGAATACCGCCTGGCGCCCGAGCATCCGTTCCCGGCCGGACCCGAAGACTGCTTCGAGGCCGCCCGCTGGGCCCTCACGGAAAAACCCTTCGGCGATCTGCCCGTCACGATCGGCGGCGAAAGCGCCGGCGGGCATCTCTCGGCCGTCACCCTGCTGCGGCTGCGCGAGGCCGGTCTGCTGGGCGACGTTCGGGGCGCCGTCCTGAACTACGGCGTGTTCGACCTGCGCGGCGCCGCCTCGACCCTCAACTGGGGCGACCGGCAGCTGGTCCTCTCGACGCCCACCATCGCCTTCTTCAACGAAGGCGCGACGACCGAGGCGCAGCGGTCCGACCCCCTCCACTCGCCGATCCTGGCCGACCTTGCGGGCCTGCCCCGAGCGCTGTTCCAGATCGGAACGGCCGATCCTTTGCTGGACGACAGCCTGATGATGGCGGCCCGTTGGACGGCGGCCGGGAACGGGGCGGAGCTGGCGATCCATCCAGGCGGCGTGCACGCCTTCGACATGTTCCCCGACGCGCTCTCCATCGCCCGAGACTTCAAGGCGCGCGAGCACGCCTTCCTCGCCGCCTGCTACGCCTGACGACCCGCCCCCGCCCCCCTGCGGCAGGCTCCCGCCCGCCCTCCCCGCCGCCGCAGGGGGGCGGGGGCTGATCGGGACGCGTTAGGGTTGCGGAAAGGCGAGTCCGACGCTGTGCGGACAGGGGCGGCACGCGCGCGGGACGCTCGCGGCGCCTTTGCGGCAGGATCGGCGCACGCGCCGTGCACCCGGCGTGCACCATTTCGGGACTGTTGCGGGACGCGGCTTCCGGCCCTCGACCCCGTCGCTCTACTCTCCCAAAGCAACTCCCTCTCGGCGCGGGTCCGCCGCCCCGACAATGCGGCCGTCCTCCAGTGCGATGACATGCAGACCGGAGTTCAGATCGCGGACGCGCACCTCATGACCCAAGGATTCCAACGGCTTGGCCAGCGCTTCCGCCTCGGTGCCCGCCTCCAGATCGGTCGCGCCGTTGCGGTTGATCACATGCCCCCGCTCCAACGCCTGCGCCGGGTGCATCCCCCAATCCAGAATTCTTATAATATTCGCAGCCACATAGCCGATGATCCTGCTGCCGCCGGGGGAGCCGATCAGCAGCACCGGCCGCCCTTCCTTCAGCACCACCGTCGGCGCCATGCTCGACCGAGGCCGCTTGCCCCCCTCGACCCGGTTGGCCACCTCGCGGCCCTCCCGCTCCGGCGAAAAACTGAAGTCCGTCAATTGGTTGTTGAGCAAAAACCCTCCGACCATCAGGCGAGAGCCGAAGCCCGTCTCGATGCTCGACGTGGCAGAGACCATGTTCCCCTCCGCATCGACCGCCACGAAGTGACTGGTTCCATGGTCTTTTTCCGTTCCGTCCGGCGCCCGCAGCCGCCCATGATCGCTCGGCGGCGATCCCGCCTCGGCGACGCCCAGGCTCCTCTCCGGGTCGATCAACGCCGCGCGCGAGGCCAAATAATCCTTGTCCAACAGGCCTTTGACGGGAACCTCCACGAAATCCGCATCGGCCATGTAAAGCGCCCGATCCGCATAGGCGAGGCGCGAGGCCTCGGCGAACAGATGCCAAGCCTCCGGCCCGTCGCCCAAAGCCGCCAGATCGAAATTTTCAAGCATTCCAAGGATTTGCCCGACGGTCAGCGCTCCCGAGCTCGGCGGCCCCATGCCGCAGACCTGATGGCCCCGATAATCCACGCAGACCGGATCGCGCACCCGCGCCCGATAGGACCGCAGGTCGTCCATCGTCAATTCGCTCTCATTGTCAGCAGCTTGCACGGCGTCGATGATCCTGCGCCCCAAGGCTCCGCCATAAAACGCCGCCGTCCCGTCCCGCGCCATTCCCCTGAGCGTCGCCGCCAAGGCCGGGTTCCGCAGCACGAACCCCTCCGCCCTCGGCGCCCCGTCCTCCCCGAAGAAATACCCGGCCGCCGCCTCGAACCGATCCAACCCCCGCGCCTGCGCCCGCGCCACCGACGCGGCCATCCGAGGCGAGACCGCGAACCCCTCCTCAGCCGCCGCGATGGTCGACCCAAAAAGCTCGGCCCAAGGCAGTCGCCCATGGGTTTCATGCAGCCTTTCCAGCAGCTTGGGCACGCCGGGCACGCCGACGGAGCGGCCGCCCACGACCGCGTCCCAGAACCCCATCGGCGCGCCGTCGGCGTCCAGCCAATAGCCCCCGTCGGCCGAGGCCGGCGCCGTCTCGCGCCCGTCCCAGGCCGTCAGCGCGCCGGCCGCCGCCTCCCAATGCATCAGGAACATGCCGCCGCCGAGACCCGAGCTCTGCGGCTCCACCAATGTCAGCATCGCCTGCATCGCCACCGCCGCGTCGGCGGCCGACCCGCCGCGCGCCAGGACTGCGCGTCCGGCCTCGGCCGCCATCGGGTGGGCCGCGACGGCCATGAACCGCGTCGCCTCCGCCCAAGGCGCGGCGCCGGCGCGCGACACGCCCGACTCAGGCTGCGCCGGGACCTGCGCCGGCGTTTGCGCCGAAGCGCCCGCGGCGCACAAGCCATTGATCATCAGGGCGAACAGCGCGAAGGATCGAAACGCCATGGCGAGGCTCCGTTGGGTCGAGGACCCCGCCACCTTAGCCCGTTTCGGCGCAGGAGGGACCCGCCATGACGCCCGCCGCCCGCATGCAGGCCGCCATCGAGATCCTCGACGGCTGGTCCCCCGGCCGCCAGGCGGATCGCCTGCTTCTGGCCTGGGGGCGGTCCAGCCGCTTCGCCGGATCCAAGGATCGGGCCGCGGTGGCGGACCATGTCTACGACGCGCTGCGCCGCTGGCGCTCCCTGGCCTGGCCCGAGACCGGCGGCGGAGGCCGCGCCAGGCTTCTCGCGCTGGCCAAAGACGCCCGGTCCCTCGACCTCTGGACGGGCGCGCGCCACGCCCCCGCGCCGCCTTCGGCGCCGGAGCGGGCCCGGCTCGACGCCCGATTCGCCCCGGCGCCTGAGGGCGTGCGCCTCGATCTGCCCGACTGGCTGCTGCACTTCTGGCGCGGCTCTCTCGGCGATCTGTCGGACCCGGTCGCCCGCGCGTTGACCGAGCGCGCGCCGCTGGACCTGCGCGTCGCCCTTTCGCGCACGACGCCTCAGGCGGCGGCCGCGCGTCTCGCCGAGGACGGCGTGACCGCGGCGCCCGGCCCCCTCTCGGCCGCCTGCCTGCGCGTCTTCGGAGGCGCCCGCGCTCTGCGCCGCTCGTCCGCCTATCTCGACGGTTGGGTGGAAGTGCAGGACGCCGCCTCCCAGGCCGCGGCCGCCTTCGCCCAAGCCGCGCCGGGGGAGCGGGCGCTGGATTTCTGCGCCGGCGGCGGGGGCAAGGCCCTGGCCCTCGCCGACGCCGGCGCTCAGGTGGACGCCCACGACGTCGACCCGCGCCGCATGGCGGACCTGCCGGCCCGGGCCGTCCGCGCGGGAACGCCCATCCGCCGGCTGTCCGGCGCGGCCGAGGACGGCGCCTACGACCTGGCGTTCGTCGACGCGCCCTGTTCCGGCTCAGGCGCCTGGCGACGCAACCCTGACGGGAAATGGGCCTTGACGGCGGCGGACCTCCGACGCCTGCTCGCCTCCCAAAGACAGGCGCTGGAGGGCGCGGCGCGGGCGCTTCGGCCCGGCGGCCGCCTGATCTACGCCACCTGTTCTCTGCTGGACTGCGAGAACAGCGCCCAGGCGCGCAGCTTCGCCGCCCAGGGCCGCTTCGAGCTTGCGGAGGAGCGCGGTCTGACGCCTTTGGACGGCGGCGACGGGTTTTACATGTGTCGCCTGCAATGCAACTCTAGATAGAGCCAAACTCTTGGTTTACGGTTTGTTTGGAGTTTGGCGCGAAGGTGCTTCGAAACAACGGTCCGGCGGCGGCGCAAGGCGGCCCTCGCCGGTGAGAGGAGACCTCGCATCGTGCAGCCTGCGGCCGCCCCGGCTGAGACTCTCGCCGAACCCTCCAACGTCGAGCAGGGCCCCGCGCGGGAGCGGGGTCATCTCCGTCTCGCCGCCGACGCGCGCGGCGCGCCCGCCGTCCGGCGGCGGCGGCTCGCCGACGCGAGCGGACCGTGGGTCCTGGCGGTTCCGGCGATCGGCGCGGCAGGCGCCGTGGCGGCGTTCCTGGCGGGGTCCGCGGCGCTCGCGGTGCTGCTGGCGGGGGCTGCCGTCGGCTGCGGCGCCGTCCTTCTGCGCCGCAGAACCGCCGCGCAGGGCCTCGCCGGCCAGCGCGCGGCGGCCCGCGCCTTCGAAACGCTGCGCGCGCGGATCGACGAGCCGCGCGTCCTCTGCGACGGGCTGGGCCGCCTGATCGCCGCCAACCCCGCTTTCCGCGACGTCGCCGGCTCGGTCGCGGAGGACGGGTGGTTGGAGCGGTCGTTGCAGGCCGACCCG
>JBCCPD010000179.1:0-7423 GCA_039025075.1 Pseudomonadota bacterium
GCATGGATCCCAGCTCGCCCTGACCGCGGCGCGGATCCCGGCGCCCCTGCCGCTCGCGCGACGCCTGATCTGCGCGAGGCTCGACAAGCGCGCCCCGCGCGCGTCGCCGCGAGGCAGGGTCGTCGCCCTGGCGGCGCCGCAAGGCCGGTTTCGATCCGCCTCGCCCCAGCGGCGGCTCCGACCATCGGCCGGCGGCGGCGCCCTCGCTCGTCCGCCCTCCCCGCCCTGCTAAGCGACCGAGCCGCCAAGCGGCTCTGGCGCCGCGTCCTGATTACGCTTGCGCGCACCCGGTTCCGCACCCTGAAATCCTCCTCGCCTCCTCGCCTCCTCGCCTCCTCGCCTCCTCGCCTCCTCGCCTCCTCGCCTCCTCGCCTCCTCGCCTGAGAGTAAAAAATGCCCGCCCCCACGCTCCCCACAGCCTTCCTAGCTGTCCCCCTCGCCCATCGCGGCCTCCATGACCGCGCCGCCGGCGTCGTGGAAAACTCCCGCTCCGCCGTCCTCGCCGCCGCCTCCGCCGGCTATGGCGCGGAAATCGACGTCCAGCTCTCCGCGGATGGCGAGGCGATGGTCTTCCACGACGACGACCTCGCCCGCCTCACGGGCCGCGAGGGCCCTGTCGGCGCCCTCGCCGCCGCCGAACTCTCAGCCGCCCCCCTCCTCGGCGCCGCCGACCCGGCCGAGGGCCCTCCACCCCTCGCGACCCTCCTCCAGGACCTCGCCGGCCGCGCCCCACTGCTCATCGAGATCAAGCGCCAGCCGACCGACGCCGCCACCCGCGCACTCGCCGAAAAAACCTGCGCCGCGCTCGAAGGCTACGCCGGCCCCGTCGCCCTCATGAGCTTCGACCCGCGGGCCGTCCTCGCCTGCGCCGAGACCGCGCCCGACATCCCCCGCGGCCTCACCTCCATGGACTACGTCGCCGCCGCCCGGAACGACGAGGCCGACCAAGGCCTCGACCCCGAAACCCGCGCCGCCCTCACGAACCTCGCCCATGTCGAGCCCGCCGGCGCCGCCTTCGTCTCCTACCGCTGGCAGGACCTGCCGACCGAGCGCACCCGCGCTCTGCGTCAGGCCGGCGTCCCGGTCCTCTGCTGGACCACCCGCTCGCCCGAGGACGACGCCGCCGCCCGACCCCATGTCGACAACGTCACCTTCGAGGGCTACCGCCCGCCGGTTTGACCGCCCCGCGACGTCGCCGCGCCGTCGCCCGCCGGGTCGCCCGACATTTGCCCGACAACAGCCCGACACATGCCCGACAGGCGCCCGACGCCGGCCCGACCCGCGTCCCGACGCAAGCCCGACGCCGACCCGACCCCGGCCCGACCGAAACCCGACGAAACCCCGACGAATGCCCGACGGGCCTCCGCCCCGCATTGACCCCGCCGGCCATCCGCCCACCTTCTCCGCCAGCGGCGAGACAACGCGCGGGAGCGGCGGCCATGGACGGCGGCGAGACCATCGAGATCGAGGTTCTGACCTCCTTGGACGAGATCTCGGCCGAGGATTGGGACCGCTGCGCCGACCCCGCTCCGGAGGCGGCGGGCGGCCCTCGCAGAGCCGTCAACCCATTCATAACGCATCGTTTTCTCAAGGCGCTCGAAGACAGCCGTTCCGTCGGTCCCGGCTCCGGCTGGGCCCCGCGCCACCTGGTCGCGAGGCTGGGCGAGCGCATCGCCGGAGTCATGCCCCTCTACGCCAAGGGCCATAGCCAGGGCGAATACGTGTTCGACCATTCCTGGGCCCATGCCTTCGAGCGGGCCGGCGGCGAATACTATCCGAAACTTCAAGGCGCCGTCCCTTTCACACCCGCCTCCGGCCCCCGTTTTCTCATCGATCCGGCCATGCCCCGCGCCGCGATCATGGGCGCTCTGGTGCAAGGCGCCATCCAATTCGCCACGCAAAATCAGGTCTCTAGCGTCCATTGGACATTCTGCGAGGATGACGAATGGGCGGCTGGAGGGGAGATGGGCCTCCTGCAACGCAGCGGCCAGCAGTTCCACTGGGTCAACGACGGGTACCAAGACTTCGAGGCGTTTTTATCCTCCTTGAGCTCGCGAAAACGGAAGAACGTCAGAAAAGAACGCGCGCAAGCTAAGGCCCGTGTAGACATCAAGGCGCTCACCGGAGAAGAGATCGAACCCTGGCATTGGGATCACTTCTGGCGTTTCTATCAGGATACCGGCGCCCGCAAATGGGGCTCTCCCTACCTGACCCGCGACTTCTTCAACCGCCTGCAGGAGGGGTTTCGCGACGACGCCCTCCTGGTCCTGGCGTTCCGGGACGGCAGGCCCGTGGCCGGCGCCTTGAATTTCATAGGCGCCTCAGCCCTTTACGGCCGATACTGGGGCTGCGCGGAGCATCATCCGTGCCTGCATTTCGAGCTGTGCTACTACCAGGCCATCGACTTCGCGATCCGCGAGGGGCTGGGGCGGGTGGAGGCGGGGGCGCAGGGGGAGCATAAGCTTGCGCGGGGCTATCTGCCGGTGGAGACCCGCTCGCTCCACTGGATCGCCGACCCTGGATTTCGCAATGCAGTCAAGGACTTCGTGGAGACGGAGCGGCGCATGGTGCGGGATGAGAACGCTTGGCTCTGCTCGGCGTCCCCGTTCAAGAAGAGCGATCTGACGGCTGAGATCGAGGAGCACGACTGATGGCTGAGCGTCTGGACCCGGAGGCGCGCGCCTCGGCGCTGGCGAAGATGACCGGATGGGAGGCGGTGGAGGCCCGCGACGCGATCCGAAAGACCTTCCAATTCCCTGATTTCGTTCAAGCTTTCGGCTGGATGACCGCCATCGCCATCGAGGCGGAGAAGTTGGATCACCACCCCGAATGGGCCAATGTCTACCGCACCGTGGAGGTCACGCTGACCACCCATGACGCGGGCGGCGTGACCGAGCTGGACCTGGCCTTGGCGCGGAAGATGGACGCTTTGGCGGGCTGAGCCGGGGGCCGGAAACCGCGTCCCGCAAGCGTGCGGCACGGGTGCACGCAGGGTGCACGGCGGGTGCGCCGAATTTGCCGCGACGGCGCCGCGGCCGTCCCGCAGGCGCGCGCCCTGCGTGCGCACAGCGTCGGACATCTGTTTCCAAACGGTTAAGCGTGGCGGTTTGCAACCCGCCCTGCGCCGCGGACAGGCCTAAGAGGTCGCCGTCGCCCTCGTCGCTCCAGGGAGCCGAGTCGTCCGCAACGTCCAGGCTCGCGAAGCGACCCCCCCGAGCGGCTCGGCCTTGAGGCTCCACCGGACTTGGCGTTGAGCGCCGGAGGGCGCTCGGCGGCCGCTCGGACCGAAGCCCTTCGGGCTTTTCCTAAGCGGACGCGGTCTTCCTCGAAGCCGGCGCGCCGTCGTCCGCTCCAGGCGCCGCGGCCAAGCCGCCTCGGGCCGCGTGGGGGTCGGGGCGGCGCCCGTCGGCCATCGCTCAAGGTTGACCCGGATCGACGCAGATGCCGGTTTGCGAGGTGCGCGCCATTTGCGATGGGTCTTCGCGCCGGTGCTTCGGTCGACATCGACCCAGGCAAGGGTCGGCGGATGTCGGCGCGACGCTTCGGCGTCGGCGTGGCTGCCATCATTTTCTGAGACGCGGCGCGGCGCGCGCGGGGGAGCACCGCGCGGAAGGCCGGAGGCGGCGCCGCGCGTCCGCAGCGAGTCGATGCGCTTGGCGACGAAGCGATGGAGGCCTTCGAGGCCGCGTGCGACCGCAGGCTGGTCGAGCCATGCGAGCGGTGGGCGGCGCGCGGGATTGCGGCGTCGACGTCCTGTGTCTCTCGCCCGTGCTTCAGAGGATCGGGCCATGCGGGAAAGACCCGCGGCGCCTTCGAGCAAGACTCAATGGATGTGCTGAGCGGGCGGTGCGCCGCATGGCACGCCCAGCTCGATCTCGATCCCGACCGGCTGATCCGCGCCCCCTTTTCGCGCATGCAGGCCTTCGCCTGCCGGGCGGGCGAAGAGACCTGTTCCGCGATCGACAGGGCGGCGGCCATGGACGGTGGCGGCTCGGCGCGCGGCGGCGCGTGGCCTTCGTGCACGGCGGCGGCGTGACCCCGGCCCTGATCGCGGGCCGTCGGTCGAGCAGCGTGGCGGCGACGGAGGGGGAGGGACGGGTCGATCGACGACCATGGGGTCGCGAGGGCTGCTTCCGCCGCGGCCTACCGACGACGCTGCGCCCTGACGGCAGCGTGGTCATGCGTCTTGGCGATGCTGCGCCGCGCCCGCCGGGCAGCGGGGCGCCCTCTCCAGCGGGCACCGCGTCGCGGGCCGAAAGCGGATCGGCGCGGTCGGGGCCGAACTGCGGTTTCGGCCGCCGTTCGGGCTCGACCTGGCTCTCTCCGGACTTACGCCCATCCAGGTGGCCGTCTCGGCGCTGCATGCGCGTCTCAGAAGCGCACTGAGCGGTGTCGGGGCGCTTGGAACCGCCATCGGCCGACGTGTCGACCTTGTCGGCCCGACCCGAAGCGGCGAGGCCTTCGTCGCCGCGGGTCACGAACCGCAAGAACCGGGAGACGCTCGACGCGCCCCCGGCGGATAAAACTCCTGGCTCAGAGCGCTTCGAGCATGGCGTCGCCGGTCGAGACCGTGGCCTCGCCGGGGCTGTCCTCGACGTTGAGGGCCGTGACCTTGCCGTCCTCGACCACCATCGAGTAGCGCTTTGAGCGGTCCACGAGCCCCACCGGCGGGGCCGAGAAGTCCATGCCGATGGCTTTGGTGAAGGCGGCCTCGGGGTCGGCCAGCATGTGCAGCCCCGCGGCCATGGCTCCGGAGCTTTCGCCCCAGGCCTTCATCACGAAGGGATCGTTGACGGAGACGCAGGCGATGGCCTCGATCCCCTTCGCGGTCAAGGCTTCGGCGTTCTTGATGAAGCTGGGCAGGTGGTTGAGCGAGCAGGTCGGAGTGAAGGCGCCCGGCACGGCGAAGAGCGCCACCTTGCGGCCGGCGAAGAGGTCGGCGGTGGATTTCGGCTCCGGCCCGTCGGGGCCGAGAACGATGAAGGTGGCGTCCGGAAGGCTTTCGCCGACGGCGATGGTCATGGCTCTCGCTCCGTGCGGGGATTCGTTGGATGTCGCGGAGAGGGACATAGCGCGCCGGCGGCCGGTTGCGTAGGGGCGTTGGACGGGGTCGGCTCGGGGCTGCGGGCCGCGTCGATCTCGATCAGCCGTCGGCGCGCAGGATCAGGAGTTGGGAGCCGCCTTGCGCGCGCCGGTCGAGCACCGTCGAGGCGGTCGGCGGTTCGGGCGTCGCCTCGGCGGCTTCTTCCCAGACGACGAGGGCGCCGGGTGCGATCCAGCCGCCGTCGAGGGCCGAGGCGAGGGCGGCCTCGCCGAGGCCGCGGCCATAGGGCGGATCGAGGAACACCAGGTCGAAGGGGGCGCCGCGCGCGGGTCCCAGCCGCGTCGCGTCGCGGCGGTAGAGCTTGGCGGAGCCGATGACGCCCAAGGCCTCGATATTGGTGCGGATGAGGGCGCGGGCGGCGGCGAGGTCGTCGACGAACTGCACCCGTTCGGCTCCGCGGGACAGCGCCTCCAGCCCCAGAGCGCCGGAGCCGGCGAAGAGGTCCAGGACCCGGGCGCCTTCGGGGGGCGCGGGGTCGCCGAAGCCGCCATGGGCGAGGATGTTGAAGAGGGTTTCGCGCAGGCGGTCGGAGGTGGGGCGCAGGGCCGCCGCGCCGCCGCCTTTGTCGCCGGGCGCGGCGAGGCGGGCGCCCTTGAAGCGTCCCCCGACTATGCGCATGGGCCTAGGCGCATCGGGGCGGGGTCTGCCCGCGCGGCCCGGCGGGGCGGCGGCGCGCGGGCGTCATGCGGCGGAGGCGGGGGCTTCGGCCTGGGCGAAGAAGCTCTGCAGTTCGGTCAGCACCGCTTGGGGGTGGGTGACGGGGCTCAGGTGGCCGGCGCCCGCGATCTGGCGCCGGCGGGAACGGGGCAGGCAGGCCTCGATCTCGTCGAGGGCGGCCTTGGCCTTGGGGTCGGTCGTCTCGCCTTGGATCAGCATCACCGGCGCGGCGATGCGGGCGATGTCCTCGCGCTCGATCTGGCCTGGAGGGTGGCCGGAAACCATCTCGAAATCGGCGACCAGGGCGGGCAGGGCGCGCATGGCGTGGGCCTGGCCTTTCTCGCCCAGAGCCTCGAAGCCGCCGGGGGCGCCCCAGGTCTCCACGAACAGCTTTACGGCGCCGCGCCAGTCGCCGGCCTCTCCCAGGGTCCGCATGCGCAGGTTGAAGTCCTGCTCGCCGGCGACCTGGGCCTTGGAGGCGTCGAGGAGGTGGAACCAGACCGGCTCCAGCAATGACAGGGAGGCGGCCAGGTCGGGGCGGGCGATGGCGAGGCGGCCGAGGGTCGCGCCGCCCAAGGAGAGGCCGACGAGGTGGGCGGGGCGGCCGAAGCGCTCGGCCAGAGCGGCGCAGGCGTCGCGGGCGAAGAGCTGGAGGCTCTCGCCCTCGGGCGGGGGGGAGGAGCCGCCATGGGCCGGCATGTCGAGGGCGATGACGGGGCGGGTCTCGGCGAGGGCGGCGAGGATCGGCTTCCACAGGCCCGAATGGGCCAGGGAGCAATGGGCCAGGAGGACGGGGACGCCAGGGCGGTCGGCGCCGTCCTCGCGGAAGGCGACGGCCGCGCCGCGCAGGGTGATTTCGGGCATCAGGCGGCCGCGAGGCGGGCGAGGTGGTCGTCCAGATAGTCGAGCCGGTCCTGACCCCAGAATTTTTCCTCGCCGACGATGTAGAAGGGAGCGCCGAAGGCGCCTCGGGCGATGGCCTCGTCGGTGTTGGCGTCGAAGGTTTTCCGGGCCTCCGGGCCGGGGTCGTGGGCCAGGGCGGGGTCGAAGCCGGCCTCGGCGAGGCCCGCGGCGACGACGGCGGGGTCGGCGACGTCTTTTTCTTCGGCCCAGCAGGCGCGGGCGAGGGCGCGGACGGCGGCTCCGAGATCTCCGCCGCCGGCCCCTTCGGAAACGGCGCGCGAGGCGGCGCACAGGGCGAGGTGGGCGGGCGCCTGGTCGGTGGGCCAGTGAGCCGGGTGGACGTTGAGCGGCAGGCCGCGGCGGCGGGCGATGCGGGGGAGCTCCTGGAGGCGGTAGGCTTGGCGGGCAGGGGCGCGCTTGGGGAGGGGGAGGCCGCCGGTCGCCTCGAAGATGCGGGCGAAGTCGGCGGGGATCCAGACGAGCTCGGCGCCGTGGCGGTCGGCGATCTTCTGGGGCTCGTCCCAGGCGAGGTAGGTGAAGGGCGAGACGACGGAGCAGTAGCAGTCGATGCGCATGAGAGCCTCCCGAACGTTTCGGCGGAGCATGGCGCGAGCGGCGGGGAAGGCAAGGGTGGCGCCTGTTCGGTTTCTGGTCCGCGCTTCGGTCGCGCGGGGGGCTCGGCGGGGCTGCCGGGCGAAGCGGGGCGAGCTCGGCCCTTGTTTCTTGAGGCCCGGTGCGGATCGGCTGCGCGGGCGGGGC
>JBCCPD010000180.1:0-7406 GCA_039025075.1 Pseudomonadota bacterium
GCATTGGGAAGGGTATCTCGCCTACAACCTGTTTCGGATGGCGGCGATCCTGCAGGGGGTCTATCGGCGGGCGCTGGACGGCAACGCCTCGAACCCGGAAAAGGCGCGGGCCGTGGGTCAGGCGATCCCGGTGATCGGGCGAATCACGGCGGAGTTTCTGGAGAAAGAGGCGTGAGGCGGTTCGAGGGGCTGACCTGCTTGATCACCGGCGCGACCGGAGGCTTCGGCGCGGTGACGGCGAAGCGGCTGGCGGCGGAGGGGGCTCGGCTGGTGCTGAGCGATCTCGAAGAGGAGCAGTTGGCGGACCTGGCGGACGCTCTGGACGCCGAGACGGCTGTGATGGCCGGCGATGTCGGGGCGCCGGAGTTCCATGGCGCTCTGGTCGCGCTGGCCGTGGAAAAATTCGGGGCGCTGGACGTGGGGGTGAACAATGCCGGCATCGCCAATCCGCTGAACCGGATCGAGGACATCCCCGAGGACGAGGCGGAGGCGGTTATCCGCATCGACCTGATGGGGGTGTTCTGGGCGCTGAAGGCTCAGCTTCCGGCCATGGATCGTCGCAAGGGCGGGCGCGGGGGCGCGATCGTCAACGTGGCCTCCGCCGCCGGCGTGGGCGGCGCGCCGGGCGTAGGGATCTATGCGGCGGCGAAGCATGGGGTCGTGGGGCTGACCCGGACCGCGGCGGCGGAGAACGCGCGGCGAGGCATCCGGGTGAACGCGGTCTGCCCGGCCTATGCCCGCACGCCGATGGTGGAGGAGGCTCTGCTGGGCGAGGGCGGGTCGGACGACGAGCAGAAGGTGGCGCATCTGGTGCGCGGCGTGCCGATGCGCCGGCTGGGCACGCCCGAGGAGGTGGCCCAGGCGATCTGCTTCGCCGCGGCGCCGGAGAACGGGTTCATGACCGGACAGACGGTGGTCGTGGACGGGGGGATCGGGGCCGTCTGAGAGGACGGGGCCTGCGTTTTTCTCCGGGGCGAGGGCGGCCCGGGGCGGTCCCGCCAGGCGGCGGCCGGCGTCGTCGCCTCAGGCCGAAGGGTCGGGCGGCGCGTCGCTCTCGCCCAGGCGGGCGGACCAGAAGGCTGCGGCGCGGAACAGGGCGGCCATGAGGGCGACGAGAAAAATCTGGAAGATGCTGACGACGTAGAAGTCGGGCTCGTCCTCCAGCACCTCGGTCGGCCAGACGACCAGCAGCAGGCTCATCAGCACCGCGAAGCAGGCGAAGGCGAGGGCCAGGAACCACCAGATGCGGCCGAAGACGCCCTGAGGCGTCGGCAGGAAGCGGAAGCCGACGCCGGCCTCTTGGCGGCGGAAGGCGGCGTGGCGGGCGTCGAGATCCTCGAACAGGTCGGCGCATTGGCTTTTGATGACGGCCTCGAAGCGCTCGGCCTCGCCGGCGAGATCGGGGCGGCCGGCGGCGGCGGCGCGGAGCTTTTCGAGAACCGCGAGGCTTTCGCCGACCAGCTCCAGCCGGGCCTTGGTGTGCTTGGAGGTGCCGCGCTCGGCGACGCGGTTGAGGATGCCGACGACGACGGGAAAGACGATGGAAGCCAGCATCGCGTTGAAGATCTGGCTGAACTCGAGCCCTTCCATGGCGCGGCCCCCCGAGACGGTTGGTTTACGCGGCGAGCATGCCTGAGAGGGCGGCGCGGGGGAAGGCGAGGGGGCGGCCGCGCGGCGCCGCTCAGAGACTGGTTTCGCGGCGGGTCGGGCCGGCGGCGCCTCGGCCGCCGCGCAGGAAGAGGAAGGGCCAGGGAGAGGACATGGGGGTCGGGACCGGCACGCGGATCACGGCGGGGGTTTCGGCGGCGAGGGCCTCTTCGAGGGCCTGCTGCAGGCCGGGGCCGTCCTCGGCCTCGAGCCCGAGGGCGCCGAAGGAGCGGGCGTAGGCCACGAAGTCGGGATTGGTGAGGTCCGACACGATGGTGCGGTTGTGGCCGAAGCGCTGCTGCTGGATGCGCTTCACGTTGCCGTAGGCGCCGTCGTCGTAGACCACCGCGACGGCGTTGATGCCGTGGTGGACCGCCGTCGCGATCTCGTTGGAGCCGTACATGAAGCCGCCGTCGCCTTGGATGGAGACGACGGGCGTGCCCGGGAGCGCCGCCTTGGCGCCGAGGGAGGCGGCGTAGCCCCAGCCGAGGGCGCCGGAATAGCCGTTGCCGATGAAGGTGCGCGGCCGGTAGGCGGGGTAGGCGTAGCGGGCGGCGAAGCCGACCTGGGTCAGGTCCTCGACCAGGACGCCGTCCTCGCCCAAGGCGGCGCGGAGGGCGCGGACATGGTCCATCTGCGGGGAGACGGCCTCGACCTGCTCGAGGAACGTCTCGCGCTCGGCGGCGATGCGGCCGGACCAGTCGGCGGGTTTGGAGCGGAGGGCCTTCACGCGGGCGAGGAGGGCGGGGAGGGCGTCCTCGGCCAGCGCTTCGACGTGCTGGGAGGCTTTGGCGAGGGCGGCGGCGTTGGGGTTGGAGGAGAGCACGATGCTGGTGAGCGCGTCGTCGGTCCCCCATTCGCGCATGGGCAGCATGCGGGTGCCCACGCCGAGGACCACGTCGACCTCCGGCCAGAGCTGATGGGCCGGGGGCAGCTCGAGCCAGAGCGGGTGGCGGGCGTCGACGGCGCCTTTGCCGTTCCAGCCGCCGGTGACGGGGGCGCCGAGGGTCTCGGCCAGCTCGGTCAGGACCCGCTGCACGTTCCGGGCGCCGCCGCCGGCGAAGATCATCGGGCGCTCGGCCTTGGCGAGAGCTTCGGCCGCGGCGTCGAGGGCGGCTTCGGGGAGGGGGAGTCTTTCGGCCTCCGCACGCAGGTCGGCGTCGGTCCATTCCACCGGCTTGGCCCATTCGGTGACGGGGATTTCGAGGACCGCCGGGGCGGGAATGCCGGTGGTCGCGGCGGTCAGGGCGCGAGCGGCGGCCTCGACGGCGCCGTCGGGGCCTCGGATCTCTTCTATGCGCTTGGAGATCGTGCGCAGGCAGGCGGTCTGGTCGCCGATTTCGTGCAGCATGCCGATGCCTTTGCCCAAGGTCGAGGTGGGGATCTGGCCGATCAGGGCGAAGATGCGGGAGGAGGTGGCGAAGGCGATGGAATGGCCGGCGGCGGCGTTCAGGACGCCCTGGCCGGGGACGACGCAGTAGGCTTGGGGCTTGCCGGTGGCGAGCTCCGCCCCCACGGCCATGTAGGAGCAGGCCTGCTCGTGCCGGGCGACGAAGGGCCGGATGGCGCCTTGGGCGTCGTAGAGGGCGTCGAAGAAGTCGTCGTTCTGCACGCCGGGGAGGCAGAAGAGCCGCTCGATGCCGTGGGCTTGCATGGCGGCGACGGTCATGCGGGCGATGTCTGACATGGCGGCGGGCTCCATTTCCTGCGGCAAGGGGCCACCCTCGCGTCGGGCGGGGCGGTGTCAAGCTCGCGCCGCCGGGCGGTGGAAAGGCGGCGGCTTGGCGCGGGGGGGTCCGGGCGGGAGCGCGGGAGGAAGCTTGGGCCGGGGCGCGGGAGAAGTCTGCGCCTTGGCGCGAGGGCGAGCTTGCGCCGGAGCGCAGGGGCGAGCTTGCGCCGGAGCGCAGGGGCGAGCTTGCGCCGGAGCGCAGGGGCGAGTTCGCGCCGGAGCGCGGGGGCGAGTTCGCGCCGGAGCGCGGGGGCGAGTTCGCGCCGGAGCGCGGGGTCGAGCGTGCGCCCAGGCGGGAGGCCGCGCTTGCACCGGGGCGCAGGCGGGGCCATGAGGCGGGAATGGTCTACGACATCCCCCCCGCCCCCGATGCCGCCTTTCTCGCCCAGGTTCAGGCGCGGATCGACGGCAAGACCAAGCCCCTGGGCGCCCTGGGAGAGGTCGAGCGGCTGGCCGCGGCGCTGGCGGCGGCGACGGGGGAGGCGGCGCCGCGGATGGAGACTTGCGCGCTGACGATCTTCGCCGGGGACCACGGGATCGCCGCGCGGGGCGTGAGCGCCTTTCCCCAGGCGGTGACCGGGCAGATGGTCCTGAACTTTCTGCATGGCGGCGCGGCGGCGAACGTCTTCGCCAGGAGCGTCGGGGCGGAGATCCAGGTCGTGGACGCGGGGATCGCCCAGGCGGAGGCGCATCCGGACCTGGTGGACCGGCGCATGGGGCCCGGGACGGCGGACAGCGCCGCGGGCCCGGCGATGAGCGCGCGGACCTGCGCCGAGGCGGTGGACGCGGGGCGGGCCTTGGCGCGGGAGACGACGGCCGACGCGCTCGCGTTCGGAGAGATGGGGATCGCCAACACCTCGGCCGCCGCCCTGGTGATCGGCAAGCTGACCGGAGCGGATCCGGGCGCGCTGGCGGGTCCGGGCACGGGGCTGGACGCGGACGGCGTCGCGGCCAAGGCGGCGGTGCTGCGCGAGGCGGCGGCGCGGACGGCGGCGACGCTGCCGGCGCAGGCCGCGCTGGCGGAGTACGGGGGGTTCGAGATCGCGATGATGGCCGGCGCGATGATCGGCGCTGCGGAGACGCGGCGCCCGGTGCTGTTGGACGGGTTCATCGCCGCGGCCGCCGCGCTGGCGGCCCGGGGGCTGGCGCCGGGGGCGGAGCGGGCGTTCGTCTTCTGCCATCGCTCGGCCGAGCCGGGGCATGATGCGGCGCTGGCGGCGCTGGGCGGACGGCCGCTGCTGGATCTGGGGCTGCGGCTGGGGGAAGGCACGGGCGCGCTGCTGGCCTGGCCGCTGGCGAAGGCGGCGGCGGCGATGCTGCGGGAGATGGCGAGTTTCGCTTCGGCCGGCGTGAGCGGGAAGGTCTGATCGAGCGGGGAGTTCGGGCTGGGGAGTTCGGGCGGGGCCGAGGTTAGAGCGAAGCTCGGACGAGGGCCGGACCGGGCTCCCCCGCCTGATAGTGTCTGCGGGGCGTCTCTGCGGGACTTCGACCCGTCGCCGCGCCGCGCCGCGCGCCTCAGATCCGAGGTTCGGGGTAGGGGGCGGGATGCCGCGCGCGGCCCGCCTTCAGTTGACGGGCGACGGAGGCGATGTGGGCGCCGTGCATCTCGGCCGTGGCGATGTCGGAGGGCGGGGGCGCCGTCTCGGGCCCCTCGTCGATATTGGCTTGGGCCATGACGCCGAGATAGCCGGCCATGCGGTTGAGGTCGTCCTCGGAGCCGGCCGAAGAATAGTTGCCGCCGGTGATGCGCACCGGAACCCAGATCATGCCCATCTGCGCCGCCGCGATCATCAGGTCCTGCAGGCAGTTGAGCTTGTCGCCGCTGCGCCCGGCCGAAACGGTGAAGCCGCCGGCGACCTTGTTGAGCCAGAGGCGGTTCAGCCAGACGTCGCCGGAGAGCTTTTCGATGAACGCTTTGAACCGCGCCGACACGGATCCGATATAGGTCGGCGAGCCGAAGACGAGGGCGTCGGAGGCGTGGAGGCGCGGCCAGTCGGCGTCGACCTCGTCGACATGGAGCATGGCCGCGTCGACCTCCGGCACGGTCAGCGCGCCGCGCAGCACCGCCTCGGCCAGCTTCTGCGTGGTTCCGCCGGCCGAGTGGTAGACGACGGTGAAGGTGGTGGCGGTCATCGGCGGCTCCGCAAGCTCAGGGGTCGGGGTCGGCGAGGGACGCGGCCGCCTGGGCGAGCGCGCGAAGGGCGGCGACGGCGAGGCCGGGGCCGCCCCCGCCGCCCGGCAGGTGGATCAGCGGCGCGGGGCCGGCGGCGAGGGTGGTCTTCGCCTCGGCGACGCCGGTGAGGCCGGGCGTGAAGGCCAGGACGACGACGGCGTCGGGCGCGGTCTCCGCGAGGCGAGCGAGAGCGGTCGGATCCTCGCCGAGGGCGAGGACGGCTCCGGCAGGCGCGGCGGTTCCCAGGGACGCGGGTTGTCCGCCCAGCGCCGCGGCGCCGGCCAGGGTCATGGGGCCATCGCAGAGAACCGGAGCGCCCGAGGCGAAGGCGCGCAACGCCGCCTCCAGGGCGCCGGGGGAGAGGGCGAGGGCGACCCCGTCCTCGGACCGGCCGGAGGCCTCGGCGACCGCGTCGCGCAGGGCGCTCTCCAGCGCGGCGAGGTCGATGTCGAGCGACGCAGGGACGGCCAGATCGGCGTCGTCCTCGCCGAAGCGCTCGAGGCCGAGGATCCAGGCTTCTTCCAGCGCGACGGCGGAGCGGATGCCGGGCTCGGCCCCGGGCGCGGCGAAAAGGGGGGCGAGCCGGCCCGCCGCCTGCAGCGCGAGGAAATGGGCGGCGGTGGCGCGGACCTGGGCGGCGTCCTTGGGCTCGCCCTCGCGCGGGGCGATGGGGACGAGGGAGGGGTAGATCTCGGCGAAGACGATGGGGGCGTCCGGCTCGGCGAGGCCGGTCTCGAAGGGCCAGACCTGGGCGGCGGCGTCGAGGGCGCCGCGCAGGCGGGCGACGGCGGGGATGCCGGTCAGGACCTGGCCGCCGACGGCGCCGGCGCCGTTGAGCTGCCAGCAGCTTTTGGGCCGGGCGCCGCGGGCGCGCGCCTCGATCTCGACGGCGCGCCATTCGGGCAGGACCGCGTCGCCTTTGGGCTTGAGCGTCGGCAGGCCGTCATGGCGCTGGGTCGGCGGATGTCCCCAGAACGGGCCGTCGCCGGGAAGGCGGCGGTTGATCTGGGCGGCGACGGCGAGGCGGTTGTTGAGGTTGCCGGGGCGCTCCTGCACCTGCTCGCACAGGCCGCCCCAGACGGCGCGCCAACCGGAGGCGCCGAAGGCGGCTTCGGCGAAGCCCTCGGGGTAGCCGAAGGGGAAGTCGAAGCCGACGAGGACGCGGCGGCCGGCGGCGGCCTCGGCGGACAGGAGCGCCAGCAGGGCGGCCTCGGCCCCGGCCCGGGTCGGGGGGTTTTCGAGGGCGCGGGGCGCGTCTTCGCCCGCCGCGTGCCAGGCGATCCAGATGCTGTCCTTGCCGGTCTTGGGCACGGAAGCCGAGGACCAGTCCACGATGACGACCGAGTCGAACTCCGCCATGACGCTCATCCCTCGCCGCGCCGCCCCCCTGCGAGCGGCCGGGTAGCAGGCCGAGCGCCGCAACGCCACCAGGTACGGGGCCGTTGGAGGCGAGGCCCAGGGGCGGGGGGCCTGCGCCGGGCCGACGATGCGAGCGGGCGGGAGAGGCGACGGAGGCGGTGGGCTTGGGTCGGGTTGGAGCCGGGCTTGGAGCGGTTCGGAGCCTTGCAACCAGGTTTTTGGCGACCGAGGACGCGATGTCGCCGTCGCGGCCGCGGAAAGCGGCGCCGCGCGCGGCTCCTCGAGGTCTTGGTCGCGGCGCGGGGCCGGCGCATTGCGGACGACCGAGATGCACACGCGTTCGTGCTTGGGCGGCCCGTCCGAGGTCAGTCGGAAACCCGGTCTTCAAGGAGCCTGCGGCGTGCCGACCGGTTTTCGCGACCGGAAGACGGCTTCGAGGCGGTCGCGACGGGCGGCTCCGGACGCGCCGATCGGCGAGGCGTCGATCGCGGCGCGAGC
>JBCCPD010000181.1:0-7370 GCA_039025075.1 Pseudomonadota bacterium
CGATCCTCTGAGACGACGGAGAATCCTGAGACATGGAAGTCTTCTTCCTCGCCCTTCTGGTCCTGATCATGGCCTTCGCGCTCGGCTCCGGCTTTCCGGTCGCCTTCGCGCTGCCCGGCGCGGCCATCACCACCATCGCCATCGCCGCCGCCTCCGGCTACCTCTTCGCAGGCGAAGCGGACGCCTTCTTCGTCAACGGCGGGCCGGGGGGCTGGCTTTCGGCAGGGGTGCTGAACCTGCGCGGCCTCTACATCGAGGTCGAACGGGACACGCTGATCGCCATCCCGCTCTTCATCTTCATGGGCATCATGCTGCAGCGGTCCAAGATCGCCGAGGACCTTCTGGTGACCATGGCGCAGCTTTTCGGGCCGGTGCCCGGAGGCCTGGGCATCTCCGTCGTCTTCGTCGGCGCGCTGCTCGCCGCGACGACCGGCATCGTCGGCGCCACGGTGGTGGCGATGGGCCTGATCTCCCTGCCCGCGATGCTGCGCAACAACTACTCGAAACCCCTGGCCACCGGCACCATCGCCGCCTCGGGCACCCTGGGGCAGATCATCCCGCCCTCCATCGTGCTGATCATCCTCGCCGACCAGCTGGCGAGCGCCACGGACCAGGCCTCCACGGCCCGCAAGGCGCTGCACAAGGCCTCGACCGGAGAGCTGTCGATGCCGTCGGAATACGACGTCTCCGGCACCTCGGCGGGCGAGATGTTCCTGGGCGCCTTCGTGCCGGGCCTGGTGCTGGTCGCGCTCTACATGGCCTTCATCCTGGCCTTCGCCCTGCTGCGGCCCAAGCTGGCGCCGGCGGTCCCCTACGAAGGCGAGCGCAATGCCAAGTTCTGGGGCAACGTGCTGCTGACGCTGGTGCCGCCGCTGGCGCTGATCTTCCTGGTGCTCGGCTCGATCATCGGCGGCGTGGCGACGGTGAACCAGGCCGGGGCCATCGGCGCGGCAGGCGCCATGATCATGGCCGGCTATCGCCTGAAGGAAGGCGAGCGCGGCGCCTACGTTCCGGCGCTGATTTCGCTGGGGGCCATCGTCGTCCTCTTCGTCATCGCCACCCGCTTCGGCTTGAACGTCCGGTCGATCGAGACGGCCCAGGACCGGACCGTCCTGATGGTCGCCATCGCCGCCGTCGCCACGCTCCTTATCTCGCTGATCTGGTCCGGCTACCGCACCCTGAAGATCGAGGACACCCTGCGCGGCGTGATGATGGAGACCGCCAAGACCACCTCGCTGGTCTTCGTGATCCTGCTAGGCGCGGCGATCCTGATCTCCGCCTTCCGCGCTTTCGGAGGAGAGCATCTGGTCAAAGGCTTTCTCGAAAGCCTGCCGGGGGGGTTCTGGTCCCAGTTCGTCATCGTGATGCTGGTGATCTTCGTGCTCGGCTTCTTCCTCGACTTCATCGAGATCGCCGTGGTCGTGGTGCCGATCACCGCGCCGATCCTTCTGGCCGACCCGACCGCCAACATCACCGCCGTCTGGCTCGGCGTGATGATCGGCCTGAACATCCAGACCTCTTTCCTCACCCCGCCTTTCGGGTTCGCGCTCTTCTACCTGCGCGGCGTGGCGCCGCCGGCGGTCAAGACCACGGACATGTACAAGGGCGTCGTCGCCTTCATCTCGCTGCAGCTGGCGGCCCTGGTCATCGTCGGGCTGTTCCCGCCTCTGGTGAACTACCTGCCCAACCGCACGTCGCTGCTGTCCGAGACCGCGCCGCCGCCGCGCAACCCGCGCATCCAGCAGTGCCTCGAATCCTACGTCTATGGGGAGCTTCAGGCGAACGGCCCCCGCATCGCGAGCGCCATCGAGGACGCCCGCGGCCTCGACCTGAGCTACCTGCCCGAGGCTCTGGCCGAAGACCTTGCGGACGGCTTCGCGGCGGCCGCGACGGCGACGCAGCTCCTTCCCCAGGCCATCTAGGCCGAGGGCGTCAAGAACGACGCCGCGGGCGCGTTCCGCCCGGTCCTGCGCCAGGTGCGCGCCATCGAGCGGGACATCCGCGCTCTCGACGCCGAGATCGAGGAGCGCGGCACCCTCGCCGCCCGCATGGGCCGCGACGGCCGCGAGGACGACGCCGCGGCGGAGCAGGCGCTCATCGCCGAGCTGACCGAGGCCCGCGACGCCCTTACCGCCCGGATCCCCGACACCTGGCAGGACACGTTCAGCGCGTTCCGCGAGCTGGAGACGGCGGAGGTGAACCTGCGCCGCCGGTATCGCCGCGCCGGCGACGACAGCTCCGAGGCGGCGCTCGAGACGCTTCTGGTGCTCGACGGGACCGAGGCCCTGCGCGCGCTCGAGCCGCGCCTGCAGGAGATGCTGGCGCGCATCGGCCAGGAGGCGCCGGAAGATCTCGTCGACCCGAGCACCGAGCTGCGCGCCGCGTTCTCGGACATCGAAGGGGCGCGGGACGTGCGCGGCGCGGTCAACGACGCCCGCTCGGCCCTGCGCGGGCGCGAGCCGAACCCGGCCGAGGCCATCGCGGCGATGGAGGAGGCTCTGCGCCTCCACGCCGATCAGATCGCCTGGCGGGACCGGGCCGAGACCGAGCTGCGCCCGGGCCTGGCGACCTATGTGGAGGAAATCACCCAGACCGTCGGCGCGCGGCAGCGCGAGCGCATGCCCCGGTCCATGGCCCTCTCCATCGCCGCCTGCGAGAGCAGCCACAGGGATCTTTCCCTGCACTTCTGACGGCGCCGACGCGCGGCCAGAGGGGGCGTCCGGACCTCTCCGGACGCCGCTTTCCGTTCCAAGGCCGGCGCCCCTCGGCCGGCGTCGCGCGGCGCGTCGACGGGCGCCGGCGCGACGGTCGGACGCAGGCGGGGAAGGACTCGACTCCGCAGCCGCCTTGCCTAGATTTGATGAGAACATGACAGGAACATTCTACCCCGCCTGAGCGCCCGCCATGCCCCGCCGCCGCATCCTCTCCGTCTGGCTCCCCCGCCTCTCGGCCGAGCGGGCGTTGCGGCGGCCCGATCTGGCCCATGTGGGCCTCGATCGAGACGGCGCGCCCTTCGCCGTGACGGCCGAGGAGGCCTCGGCCGTCCGCGTCCTGTCGGTCAACGCCGCCGCCGCCGCGCAAGGGCTTTCCCCCGGGATGACCCTGGCGGACGCCCGGGCGCGCCAGCCGGCGCTGGTCTCCGTCCCCCACGACCCGGGCGCCGAGGCGCGCTTCCGCGCCGGCCTCCTGCGCTGGTCGCGCCGCTGGTCCCCCTGGACGACGCTCGAGCACCCCGCCGAGGCGTTTTCCGGCCGGGGCGAGGGCGGCCTGGCGCTCGACATCACCGGCTGCGCGCATCTGCATGGGGGCGAGGCGCCGATGGCCGAGGCCATGCATGCCGACCTCGCCGCCCTCGGCCTGACCGCGCGGATCGGCCTCGCCGACACCCGCGGCGCCGCCTGGGCCTTGGCGCGCCATGGCGCGCCCCAGGGCATGGGCGCGGCGCCGGCGCTCCGCTCCGCCCATGACCGCACCGGCGACGCCATCCAGGTGGACGCCTACGCCACCCGCGTGCGCACGCCGGCGCGCGACCGGTCGCGGGCGGAGGCTCCTTTCGCCGCGCCGTCCACCGCCTCCGTCTCCATCGCCTCGCCCGGCGGCGCCCGCGCGGCCCTGGCGGACCTGCCGCCCGAGGCCCTGCGCCTCGCCCCGGACGTCGCCGCCGGCCTCGCCAGGCTCGGCCTGCGCCGCATCGGCGATCTTGCCGGCATGCCCCGCGCCGCCCTCGCCCGCCGCTTCGGCTCGGGCCTGGTTCTGCGCCTCGACCAGGCCCTCGGCGCCGCGCCCGAGCCGATCAGCCCCGCCGCGCCCGAGCCGGTCTTCGCCGTGCGCCTCACCCTGCCCGAGCCCATCGGCCTGCGCGCCGATCTGGAGGCGGCGCTGGGCCGGCTTCTGGACCGGCTCTGCGCGCGGCTGGAGGCGGAGGACCGCGGCGCCCGCCGCCTGCGCCTCGCCGTGCGCCGCGTGGACGGGGAGGCGCAGGCCAGAGAGGTCGGCCTCGCCCGGCCCGCCCGCGACCCGGCCCGGCTCGCGCCGCTCTTCGACCGAGCGTTGGAGGAGATCGACGCCGGCTTCGGCATCGATGCCGTGCGGCTGGAGGCGACGGTGGTCGAACTGCTCGCCGCCCGCCAGCACGCCGGTCATTTCGAAGCCCGGGCCGAGGCCGCGGCGCGTCAGGCCCCGGGCGGCGGCGACGCCTTCGCCGACCTGCTGGGGCGCCTCGGCGCGCGCATCGGCCTCGAACGCCTCGCCCGCCTGCAGCCCGCCGACAGCCACCTGCCCGAAAAGGCCGCCGTGCTCGCCGCGGCCGCCTACTCGGAGGCGACGGAGCATTGGCCCGCCGCCCCGGCGCCGCGTCCCCTGGTGATGCTGGAGCCGGAGCCCTGCACGCCCCTCGCCTCCGGCCGCCCGCCGCGCCGCTTCCGCTGGCGCCGGGCGGAGCATGAGGTGGCCGCCGCCGCGGGGCCGGAGCGCATCTCCCCCGAATGGTGGCTCGACGATCCGGCCTGGCGCGGCGGCGCGCGCGACTATTGGCGGGTGGAGACGCGGGCCGGAGCGCGACTGTGGCTGTTCGAAACGCGCGGCGGGCCCGACGCCGAGCCGGGCTGGGAGGGCCGGTGGTCCGTGCACGGCATCTTCGCCTGAGGCCAGCAGGCCGCAAACCGCCCGAACAAGGCCAACGGGCCGGAAACCGCCCGAATTGTTTCCGTTTCTGAGCTTTATCGCCCTGCATCCGCCGCCTATGTCGCCGCCAGATCCCCGCCAGGGCGCATCGCCGCCCCAAGCCGACCAAGGACCTCCACATGAGCTGGAACCCCGCCCTCGACCCCCATTGCCCCACCGGCGACGAGGTCGACGCCATCGACACGGTCATCGTCCCCCGCGCCCGCGACATCGGCGCCTTCGAGGTGCGCCGCGCGCTGCCCGCGCCAAAGCGCCAGATGGTCGGCCCCTTCATCTTCTTCGACCAGATGGGGCCGGCCGAGATGCTCACCGGCGCGGGCATGGACGTGCGCCCCCACCCGCATATCGGCCTGGCCACGGTCACCTACCTCTTCAACGGCTCGATCCATCACCGCGATTCCCTGGGCACCTCCGCCTCCATCGAGGAAGGCGCGGTGAACTGGATGATCGCCGGCAAAGGCATCACCCACTCCGAGCGCACCGCCGAGGACGTGCGCCGCGCGCCCCACTCGCTGTTCGGCATCCAGACCTGGGTGGCCCTGCCCGAAGAGGCGGAGGACGACGATCCCGGCTTCGAGCATGTGGAGAAGGAGAAGCTCCCTTTCCTCGAAGGCGAGGGCAAGCAGGTGCGCCTCATCCTCGGCTCCGGCTGGGGCGAGACGGCCCCTGTCTCCACGTTCAGCGACATGGTCTACGCCGACGCCGTCCTCGCCGCCGGCGCCGCGATCCCGTTCGATGCCGACCATGAGGACCGCGGGATCTACGTGGTCTCCGGCGAGGTCGAGATCGCCGGCCAGCGCTTCGAGGCCGGGCGCATGATGACCTTGCGCCCCGGCGATCCCATCACCCTCAAGGCCGTCGCGGACAGCCGCGTGATGCTGCTGGGCGGAGAGACGCTGAACGGACCGCGCTACATCTGGTGGAACTTCGTCGCCTCCTCGAAAGAAAGGATCGAGGCGGCCAAGCAGGCGTGGCGCGAGGGCGACTGGCAGAACGGCCGCTTCCACCTTCCGCCCGACGACCGGTCGGAGCACATTCCGCTGCCCGAGACGTGAGCCTTCGAAGGGGCGAGGCCGCGGCGGACAGGTCCGCGCATTCGGCGCGACCTCTCCGAGACGCTCTCAACCGCGCCAGAAGGCGCCGGTGAGCAGCACGTAGACGGCCATCAGCTCCAGCCGCCCCACCAGCATCACCAGGGCCAGCAGCCACTTCGCCCCGTCGCTCAGCGAGGCGAAATTCGACGCCGGTCCGATGATCGGCCCCAGGCCCGGCCCCACGTTGGCGAGCGCCGTGGCCGCGCCCGACACCGCCGTCAGCGCGTCGTAGCCCATCAGGGACAACGTGGTCGCGGCCAGCGCGAGGGTCAGCAGAAACAGATAGAAGAACGCCATGACCGAGCTGACGACCTCCTCCGGGACGGGCCGGCCGGCCCAGCGCGGCGTGAACACGCCGTGCGGCGAATGGATCCGCCGGATCTGCACCGCGATCGCCGCGAAGACGATCTGATAGCGGAAGATCTTGATCGAACAGCTGGTCGATCCTGCGCAGCCCCCCACCAGACCGGCCAGGAAGAACGCTCCGATCGCGAAGGGTCCCCAGGCGTTGTAGTCGGCGCTGGCGTAGCCGGTGCCGGTGATCACGCTGACCGAATTGAACAGCGCCTTGCGGAACCGCGCCTCGAAGCCGATCAGACCCTCGGCCGGGGCCAGGGCCAGCCGCGCCGCGGTGATGGTCAGCGCGAAGACGACCACCACGGCCAGAAAGGCCCGCACCTGCGGGTCCTTGATCAGCGGGCCGGCGCGTCCTTGGGCCAGCTGGACGAAGCGCACGAAGGGCAGGCTCGCCATCAGCATGAAGGCCACGGCGGCGTATTCCACCGCCGGCCCGAAGAAGCCGATCGACGCGTCGTGATTCGCGAAGCCCCCGGTCGCCACGGTGGTCATGGCGTGAACCGTGGCGTCGAACTGGCCCATGCCGGCGGCCGAATAGGCGACGATGCAGGCCATGGTCAGCCCGACATAGATCCAGGAGATCGAGATCGCGATCTCCCCTGCCCGCGGCAGGATCTTGCCGAAGGTGTCGAAGCCCTCGGACCGGAAGATCTGCATGCCGCCGACCTTCAGCGCCGGCAGGAAGGCCATCGCGACCACCACGATCCCGACGCCGCCGAACCATTGCATCAGGCCGCGCCAGAGCAGAACGCCCCGCGGCATCCGCTCCAGCCCCGAAAAGACGGTGGAGCCGGTGGTGGTCAGCCCGCTCATCGCCTCGAAGAACGCGTCCACGTAGCGCGCGTTCGGCGCCCCCAGCACGAAAGGCAGCGCGCCGAAGATCGGCAGAGCGACCCAAACGAAGACCGTCAGAAGAAACGTCTGCTGGATGGTGAACCCGTCCCGGGTCGATCCGCGGGAGGCGAAGGCGGTCGCTCCGCCGACGAAGACCGTGACGAAGGCCGCGCCGGCGAAGGCGAGCCAATTGCCGTCGCCGGCCCACAGGTCGGCCAGCATCGGCGCCAGCATCGCCAGCCCGAGGGCGGCGACCAGCAGGCCGATGACATGGGCGGGCGCGCGGAAGTCGGGCATCGCCGGAACAAAGGCGCGGCGCCGCCGCCCGGTCAAGCCCCGCGCGCGGCCGGCCGCGGCCATCTGCGGGGGAACCCCGCAGGCGCGGGCGGCGCCCGCGCGCGC
>JBCCPD010000182.1:0-7361 GCA_039025075.1 Pseudomonadota bacterium
CTCGACGCACCAGGGCCGCCGCCGCCCAGGCCGCGCCGGGCGCCGCCGCCAGGGCCGCCGCGCCCGCCAGCGCCGCCGCCATCATCGCAGCGAGTTGTAGGCGGACAGCACCGTCACCAGCACCGCCAGGTAGATCACCGCCACCACCACCCCCACGAGGATCGTCACCGCCGGCACCAGAGAACCGACCATCACCCGGATCCGCGTCTCCACCTCGTCCGCGTAGAACGCCGCCGCGCGGCTCAGCACGTCGTCGGTGGCGCCGGTCTTCTCCCCCAGCGACACCATGTGCCGCATCAGCCGCGGAAAGATCGGCGCCGCCAAGGAGGAGGACAGCGTCGCCCCGGTCAGCAGCCGATCCGCCGCCTCCAAGTAGAGCGCCCGGTAGGCCGCGTTCTGGGTGACGACGGAGAGGATCTTCAGCATCTCCACCTGCCGCAGTCCCGACGCCGCCAGCATCGCGCCGACGGAGGCAAAGCGCGCCATCTCGAAAAGCCGCAGCGTCGGCCCGAACAGCGGCATCGACAGCAGCGCCCGATCCTCCGCCATCCGCGCGGCCGGGAAGATGTAGGCCAGCCGCAGCGCCACGACCGTCGCCAGGACGGCGAGCGCCGAGTCCCGCCCATAGACCTGCAGGAAGTCCGCCACGTCGATCAGCACCTGCATGGACCAATGGATGTCCGCCCGCGTGCGCACCAGAAAGTCGGTCAGCCGCGGCACCAGCCAGAAGACGATGAAGAAGAGGATCGCGAAGGCCACCGCCAGCGTGATCACCGGAAACAGCAGCGCCCGGATCAGCGAGTTGCGCAGCGCCTCGTTCGCCTCCAGCGTCTTGGCCACGTCGTCGAGCACCCGGTCCAGCGTCCCGCTTTGCTCGCCGGCATGCACCAGCGGCGGCACGAAGGCCGGAACCAGCCCCTTTTCCGCCTTCAGGGCGTCGGCGAAGGAGGAGCCGGCGTCGATCCGCTCCACCATCCTGTTCACGGACCGCTCCAGCGCGTCGCGCTCCACCAGCGTGGCGGCGATCTCCAGCGACTGGCGCACCCGGTGGCCCGAGGCGACCAGCAGCGCCATCTGCCGGAAGAAGAACTGCAGGTCCCGCGGGCGCACCCACAGGTGACGGCTCAGCATCCCGCGCGAGGAGGCGGAGGCGTCGAGCCCCTCGGCCCCCGTCGCCAGATCCATGCTCAACGGCATCAGCGCCCGGCCGCGAAGCTGGCGGCGCGCGTCGGTCAGGTCCGCCGCGCTCAGCGTGCCGACCCGTTCCGCCCCGTCGGCGGTCAGCGCGGTGTAGGCGAAGCGAGGCATCAGCGGCCGGGCCTCAGACCCAGCGAGATCGCGTCGGAGAGCGCGGTCGTGCCGTCCAGCACCTTGGCGCGCAGGTCCTCGGCGATGGGGGAGAAGCCCTCGGCCTCCCGCATCACCGCCCGCTCCCCCGCGCGGCCGGCGATGGCCTCCGCCGCCGCGTCGCCGAGCCAGAGCGTCTCGAACACGCCGACGCGCCCGATATAGCCGGTGCCGAGGCAGTGGGCGCAGCCGCGCGGCTCCTTGATCATGGGCGGCGGGCCGTCGGTCACGCCCAGAAGCGCCGCTTCCTCCGGCGTCGCGGGGCGCGCCTGGGCGCAGCGCGGGCAGAGCCGGCGGGTCAGCCGCTGCGCGATCACGCCCAGCAGAGAGGCGCCGATCTGGTAGGGCCCGACGCCGAGATCCGTCAGCCGCGTCACCGCGCCGACGGCGTTGTTGGTGTGCAGGGTGGAGAACACCAGGTGCCCGGTCTGCGCGGCCTTCAGGGCGATGTCCGCCGTCTCCCCGTCTCGGATCTCGCCGATCAGGATCACGTCCGGGTCCTGCCTGAGGATCGAGCGCAGGGCCCCGGCGAAGCCCACCTTGGGGGTCGTCTGCACCTGCGCCGCGCCGTCCACGATCTGTTCGATCGGGTCCTCGACGGTCATCACGTTGAGCTGCCGGCGGTCGATCTCCCGCAGCACAGAGTAGAGCGTGGTGGACTTGCCGCTGCCCGTCGGCCCGGTCACAAGGATCATCCCATGCGGCCGGCGCACCCGCTCCCTCAGCGCGCCGCGCGCCAGGGCCGGCATGCCGAGCCGGTCGAGCCCGATGCCCTCCTCCTGCATGCCCAGAAGGCGCATCGTCACCCGCTCCCCCCATTTCACGGGGAGGGAGGAGACGCGGATCTCAATCGCCGCGTCGAAATCGTCGAGCCGATGTTCGAAGGAGCCGTCCTGGGGCGCGCGGCTTTCGGCGATGTCCATGTCCGCGAGAACCTTCACGCGGTTGATCACGGCGTCCCGCTCGCCCCGGATCAGGTCGCGCCGCCAGTCCTGCAGGCGCCCGTCGATGCGCAGGCGCACTTCGGCATGGTTGGCCACCGGGCAGATGTGCACGTCGGAGGCGCGGGCGAGATAGGCGTCGGCGAAGATCTCCTCGAGCAGGGAGGCTGCGGATTCGCGATCCACCGACTCCGCGCTCGCCTCCCCCATGGCCCGGCCGACGGCTCCGGCCAGCGCCTCGGGGTGCGCCAGCGCCAGCGACGGCTCCTCCCCCAGCGCGCGGGCGAGCTGATCGAGCGCGCCCATGTCGTCGGGGTTGGCGACGGCGGCGAGCAGCCGGCCCCGGCCGTCGCGGATCGGCAGCACCTGGCGGCGAGAGATGAAGCCCGCCGGCAGCCGGTCCAGGTCCGAGGGCGTGGGCAGCAGGTCCCCCGGCCCGAGGAAGGGGAGGCCCCGCGTTTCCGCCACCGCGCGCCAGAGGGCCGCCCGGGGGGTGCGCACGTGCCGCGCGACCGCCTCGGACAGGCTCAGCCGCGCGCGCCGCGCCTCGCGCTGCACGCTTTCCAGATCGTCGCGGTCGAGCAGGCCCACATAGACCGCGGCGTCGACGAGATCATGTTCGCTCAGCGCCAACCGCTCACCTCCGCAGAAGGCGCGCCATGGCGTCGGGATCGCGGCAATGGGCCTCCGCCGTCTCGGCGTGGATCAGACCCTCGCGGACGAGACCGGCGAGCGACTGCTCCAGCGTGCGCATGCCCTCCGCGCCGCCGCTTTCCACCGCCGACTGGATCTGGTCGAGCTTGTTGGCGGCGATCAGATGGCGGATGGCGGTGGTCAGGAACATCAACTCCACCGCCGGCGTGCGGCCGCCGCCCCGGGCGGGCAGAAGGTGCTGGGCCATGACCGCGCGGGTGCTTTGACTGACCCGAAGACGGGCGGCGTCCTGCTCCTCGGCGGGAAAGGCGCCGACCAGTCGGCGCACGGAGCCGACGACGTCGCCGGTGTGAAGGGTCGAGAGCACCAGGTGCCCGGTCTCAGCCGCGGTCAGCGCCGCGCGCATGGTCTCCACATCGCGCATCTCGCCCACGAGGATCACATCGGGATCCTCCCGCAGCGCGGCGCGGACGGCGGAGGCGAAGTCGGGCGTGTCGGCGTTCAGCTCCCGCTGGCGGACGATGCCGCCGCGGTCCTCATGCACATACTCGATCGGGTCCTCGATCGTCAGGATGTGCCGCGCGCTGGTCTCGTTGATCCGGTTGACGATGGAGGCGAGGGAGGTGGATTTGCCGGAGCCGGTGGCGCCGCAGATCAGCACCAGGCCGCTCTCGTACTCGGCGAAGCGTTCCACCTGCCGCGGCAGGCCCAGGGCCTCGAAGTCCCGGAACTCGTCCTCCAGCAGCCGGGCCACCAGGGCGAGGCCCCCGGCGCTGCGGAAGAGGTTCACGCGGAACCGCCGTCCCGCCTCCGTCACGCCGAAATCGGCCGACGCCCTGCGCGCGAATTCCTCGGCGTCGTATCGCGGCCCCAGCCGCTCCGCCTCCGCGGCCATCCAGGCATGATCCACCGTTCCGAGCCCATGCATCCGATGAATCGCCCCGTCGACGCGCATGGCAGGGGTCTTTCCGGCCGCCAGATGCAGGTCGGAGCCTCGTTTTTCGACCAAGATCGAGAGCAGATCGGGCAATTGGAACGCCTTTTTCGGCGTCTCAAGGGCCTCGATCGCGTTCAAAACGCGAGCTCCAGCTTGGCCACGAGCAGCGGCGGGCCGCGTCTTTCCGTGTCGGGATCCTCGAAATCGGGGGCTTCGACCTCCATTCGGACCACGGAAACGGACTTCGAAAGCTGCGAAAGACGTTCCAAAAAGGCGTAGAGACGGGTGAATTCCGCTTCGGCCACCATCTGAAACAAAGGCCTGTCGTAGCGGTTTCGGGTCTCCTCCAGCAGCACGTCGACGGCGTTTTCGCTGCGGGTTTCCTTCAGATCGCCGAATTTTCGGAGCGTCACGCCGGTGAAATCGGCGACGGCGGCGACCTCCAGGCGCAGAGCCTTCACCTCGTCCACGACCTCGAGGGAGGCGAAACGCGGCGCGGCGCGATCGATCCGCGCCTGCAGCGCCTCCAGCTCCCCGGTCCTTTCCGCCAGATCCTGCTGCAAAGACCGCGTCGAAACGTTCGGCGGAGGCGCGGCGGTGGCCCGAGCCTCGGTCCGGTTGATGCGCCGATTGATCATGTTTTCGGTGGTCTGCAGCTCCGTCCGAAGCGGCGCGTAGGCCAGAAAGATGTAGGCCATGGCCACGAAGAGGCAGAAGACGACCGTGTAGCCGTCCTTTTCGCGCTCCGGGAGCTTGGTCCAGGCCTTCATCGCAGGATGACCTCCGCCTTTTTCGCCGGAGTCCGGGGCGCGTCGGCATCGATGGGACGGGGCGGGATCGCCGCGGGCGCGCCGCCCGGCGCGGGTGAAACCGGCCCGGTCAGGGGCGCGGGCGCGATCCGCAGCTTGACCGTGAAGCCGCGCAGGCCCCGCGCGCCGACCCCTCGCTCCAGGCTTTCGTCGGCCACGGACAGGCGCAGCGGCGCGAGCTGGCGGTTGAGGGCGGAGACGAAGCGCTCCGCCTCGATCTCCCGCAGCGCCCAGGCGGAGATGACGAAGGACTCGCGCGGCTCCGCCGCTTCGCGCAGGGCGGAGACCACGACGTCGCCCGCCGCCGCGGTGCGCACGGCGTCCAGCAGACCGGTCGTCAGCTGAGGCCGGCGGGTCAGCAGATAGGCGGCGACCTCATGCTCCGCCCTGGCCGCTTCGAGGGCGGTCTCGGCCTCGGCGATGCGGGCCTCCAGGCTCTCCACCTCGCCGTGCTGGCGCTGGATGGCCTGGGCGATGACGCGCTTCTGCTCGTACTCCTGTTCGAGCCGCTGGAACCGGGAGTCGAGCCGCCAAAGCTCGACCCGGGTCCAGCTGTCCCAACCGACGATCGCGAGCAGCACGCCGGCGGCCATCACGCCGCGATAGAAATCGGGGTTCTTGTAGATCGGCGGGGAGGGATCCTTCGCATCGATGAGAGGCGCGGCATCGGCCGGCGCGCCCAGCGACTGGGCGGCGATGGACGCCAGGGCGGCCGTTTCCCACAGGCCGGCGAAGCGGGCCTGGGGCGCGGCGTCGCGGATGACGTCCTGGGCGGCGGCGGCGAAGCCGTAGGCGGTGACGGCGCCGGAGGGGCGGTCGTCGAGCAGGCGGCGCAGGGCCCGCGCCTCCGCCGCCGAATCCTCGTCGAAGACGGCGAGGCGGAGCGCTTCGACGCCGGCGGCGGAGACGCGCTTGACCAGGATCGCCTTGGCGTGGCGCTCGATCACCAGCGCGGTCTCGTCTTCGTCGGGGGCCGTCGCCGGCGGGCCGAGGCCCCAGGACGGGACCAAGCCCGCGAAGGCGATCTTGCGGGAGGCGAAGGCCTGGGCCCAGCGCGCGCGCTCCTCCTCCGCGACGGCGGAGATCAGCCAGGGGTGCTGCGCGCCGGACGACTCGACCCCCGGAAGGGCCGGCCGCCAGCCGCAGGCGGCGAGCGTGACCGGCGCGGCGAGCCTCTCCTGCGTCTCGAGCGCGCCGTCGCGCAGGCCCCGCGGCACGAGCTTGAGGGCCGCGGCGACGTCGGCGTAGCGGGCGCCGCCGCCGCGCGCCTCGATCTGCTCGAGCACGCGGGCGTCGTCCTGGGGCGAGATCGCGCCCTGGGACAGGAGCACGTCGCGGAAGGTCCAGTTGGGAAGTTCGGAGAAGAGCGGTTCGGCCTCCCACCGGGCGAGCTCGCGCATCTGTTCGAAGGGCCGCGGGCGGTCCGGGTCGACGGGCAGGTCGACGCGGGCGAAGACCGCGCGGTCGGTGGCGAGCACGGCGCGCTTGGGCGCGTCGACGCCCGCCGCTTCGAGCTGCGCGAGGATGTCGGCGAGTGCGGCTTCGGCCTCCGCCTCGCGGGTGAAGGCGGTGCCCTCGCGCTCCACCGCGCCGGCCTTGCCGCCCCGGTAGACGGCGGCGGCGACCGCGACGCCGTCGGTCAGGAGCGCCAGGATGCGGCCGGGCTTGGCGGAGAGGCCGAACATCGCGCGGCCCTCAGCTGCGCCGCGCCGCGAAGGACGCGGCGGGCACGGCGTAGGGGGCGATCAGGACGGGGAAGCGGAAGGTTTCCGCGGCGGTGAAGACGTCGTCCTCGAAGCCGGCGTCGATGGCGCAGTCGACCGCGTTCACGTTGGCGTTCGCGCTGTCGTAGATCGCCAAGACACGCGCGCCGATGGTCGCCGTGGCGGCGGCGGAGAACGGGATGGAGAGGGAGTCGCCGTCCGGTATGGTGACCGGCGCGGACGTGCCGACGATGTAGGTCCAGTCGGTGAGGTCGGCCGGATCGGGAACCGCCAGAGCGGCGCAGTAGGCGAGCGGGGCGGCGGTGTCGTTGGAGAACGCGACCGCGAGCCCCGAGGCGACCAAGGGCACGGTGACGTCCACGGCGCCGACGGTCTGCGTCTCGTCCTGGTCGAAGCCGCCGTCGCCCAGCGTGTCTCCGACGGCGCGGTCGCGGCCCAGCGAGACCACGTCGATGTCCGTGACCGGGCCGGCGCCGGTCGCCGTCACGGCCCAGCCGAAGTCCGGCGTCGCGTCGCCGTTGCCCCAGGCGTCCGGATAGGCGCCGTCGCGGGCGCTGAGATACGGGCCGCGCCAGCCGAAGGCGATGACGTCGTCGGTCAGGGCGTAGGCCTGAGGCGAGAAGTCCGCCGTTCCGTCGTCGTCGCAATCGGCCTCGCGCTCCACCAGGGCCTGAAGGCAGGGCGGCAGCTGGCCGACATCGGCCACGTAGCCTGAGACCACGGGCGCGCCGTTGGCGACCAGCCCCGGCTCGCCGGCGAGGGCGCGGCGGATGGCGTCGAGGCGTTGCTCGGTCATCTCGTAGCGGTGGCGGCCGGTATCAATCTCCACCGTCGAGAGCGCGACATAGGCCGCGCCGGCGAGGATGCCGGTGGTGATCAGCACCTCCAGCAGGCTGAAGCCCGCCTGGGCGCGGCGCAGGACGGGCGCGCGGCTCATGCGCGGCCGTCC
>JBCCPD010000183.1:0-7350 GCA_039025075.1 Pseudomonadota bacterium
GTCGAAGATGAAAGCGTGAACGTGGTCTGGTGCCACGAGGGCAAGGTGGGCCGCGACGCCTTCCACGAAGCGCTTCTGAACAAGTGGGAAGTACGCGAGAGCCACTCCGGCGGCGACCGCGGAGGCTGGAAGGGCCGCGACGATCGCGGCGGGGATCGCGGAGGCTACAAAGGGCGCGACGACCGGGGCGGTGATCGCGGTGGCTATCGCGGCCGAGACGACCGGGACGACCGCGGAGGCCATCGCGGCCGCGATGATCGAGAGGACCGAGGCGGCCACCGCGGCCGCGACGATCGCAAGACCGGCTGGGACGGGCGCCCTCGCGACAAGAAGCACTTCCGCCGCGACGACTGAGCGGTTGGTTCATCGGACGCCCTGACGGGCGACGCCCTTTCCCTTCGGCCCCCTTTTCGGGGGGCCGAAGGCGCCGCGCCGTTCCGTCCTCGGCGCCTGGCTCAAGCGAACGGTCTTCCCCCTCTCGACAAGCGCGGCCGCGCCGGCCACAACGCGCGCCCAAGGCGCGGCGAGGACCGCGCGCGCTAAAAACCACCGCCAGGAAAGGCCGCGCGCCATGAGTTCCGCCGACGCCCCGCGCGCGAAGACCCGCATCGACCGTCGCTTCGCCGCCCTGCGCGAAGCAGGCCGCGCCGCCTTCGTGCCCTTCGTGATGGCCGGCGACCCGGACGAAGCGTCGTTCCGCGAAGTGCTGCTGGGCCTGCCCACCGCGGGCGCCGATCTGATCGAGATCGGCATGCCGTTCACGGACCCGATGGCGGACGGGCCGGCCATCCAGTTCGCCGGGCAGCGGGCGCTGGCCGGCGGCATGACGCTGTCGAAGACGCTCGCGCATGTCGGAGCGCTGCGCGAGACCGATGCGGAGACGCCGGTGGTGCTGATGGGATACTACAACCCCATCTATTCGCGCGGCGTCGACCGGTTCCTGGCGGAGGCGGCGGAGGCCGGGGCCGACGGTCTGATCATCGTCGATCTGCCGCCCGAAGAGGACGCCGAGCTGTGCCTGCCGGCCCAGGCCGCCGGGATGAACTTCATCCGGCTGGCGACGCCGACGACGGACGACCGCCGCCTGCCGGCGGTGCTGAGCAACACATCGGGCTTCGTCTACTACGTGTCGATCACCGGGATCACCGGCGCGGCCGAGGCCGCCGCGGGCGAGGTCGGACCCGAAGTCGCACGGATCAAAGCCGCGACCGACCTGCCGGTCTGCGTCGGTTTCGGCATCAAGACGCCCGAGCGGGCGGCCGAGATCGCCCGCGTGGCCGACGGCGCCGTCGTCGGCTCGGCCATCGTCGAGCGGATCGGGCGCGGCGACGCCCCGGCGGACGTGCTGGCTTTCGTCAAATCGCTCGCCGACGCCGCCCATGCGGCGCGGGGCTGACGCCCGTCCCCTCGGCGGAACGGCGCATCGGCTTCCAAGACCGCCGACACTTCGCAGGGTCGCTCAGGCGAAACACGTCGACCCGCTTGGAGCGGCGCTCAGACCACAGGCTGATCCGCCGAGGCCTTTTGGCTTTCGTTCAGGCCGGTCGTGACGATGGCCGAGGACAGCAGAATCACCGCAAGCGCTCCCGAGTAAAAAATCTCGGCCGAACGGCGCGGGTTCTCCTCGAAACCGCCGAAGATCACGTAGACCTCGGTTAGCAGCAGCACCAGGATCAGCGGCCCGGCGCAGGTCAGGTCGCGGAACACCAGGAACTGCTTGATGTTGATGCGGTCCTGTTCGGTGGTGGAGCGGCTGAACAGCAACGCGTAGTTCAGCGCGGCATAGGCGAAGACCGGGATCGAGCTGAAGACGTAGCTGAGCGCCTCGAACGTGATCAGCACGTCGGCGCTGGCCGGCGGGATGCTCGAAAGATACGCTTCGTTCTGGATCAGCTTCACCAGCATCATCAGCAGGACGATCACCGAATAGCCGATGATCATTTGGTTCAAACGCTTGAAGTAAGGCTGCTGGTCCATGTTCACGCGGGCCGGCATCTCGGTGTTCTCATAAAGCAGGAACAGGAACGAGACGATCTTGCAGGCCGACACGAAGGCCACCAGGTCCGGCTGCGGCACGAAATTGCGCGCGACCACGAGCGCGAAGACATAGGCCCCGATCACCACCAGCAGGTCGCGCGCGACGCGGGTGAGGATGCGGTTCCAAGTCCGCTCCTGCTCGTTGAGGCTCGTGGTGTCCTTCACTCGTCCGAGCCCTCCGGGACCTCGTGATGCGCGCCCCGCGCAGATATGAGCCGGCGACGAGGGGGTCAATGGCGCCGAAGGTCGGCGGCGAAGGCGCCGCAGGCGCGCTAGAACGGCACGTCGTCGGCAGCCGTGACGAAGCGGGCGACCACGTGCTTGGTTCCCGCTTTTTCGAAGGCGATGGTGAGCTTGTCGCCCTCCATCGCCTCCACCGACCCATAGCCGAACTTCTGATGAAACACCCGATCGCCGATGCCGAAGGCGGTCACCGCTTCCACGTCGATCACCAGGTTGGAGGACTCGCGCGGGGAGCTCAGGTGCCGCTCGGACGCGCGGGACTGCATGCGCCGCCAGCCGGGCGAGTTGTAGGCGTCGGCGCGCGCGGCCCGCTCTTCCAGCACCGAGCCTTTCATCACGCCCGCGACGTCCGCGGCCGGCGACGGCGCCGCAGCGCCGAACCCGCCGCCATAGAGGCCGGGGGGCGTCAGCACCTCCACATGCGCTTCGGGCAGCTCGTCGATGAATCGGGACGGCAGGGCGTTCTGCCAACGGCCGTAGACGTGCCGGTTGGCGGCGAAGCAGATCGTCAGATGCTTTTCCGCGCGCGTCAGCCCGACATAGGCGAGGCGGCGTTCCTCCTCGAGGCCTTTGAGCCCGCTCTCGTCCATCGACCGCTGGGACGGGAACAGCCCGTCCTCCCAACCCGGCAGGAACACCGCCGGAAACTCCAGCCCTTTGGCGGCGTGAAGGGTCATGATCGAGACCTTCTCGCCTTCGCCGCCGCTCTCGTTGTCCATCACCAGGGCGACGTGTTCGAGGAAACCCTGCAGATTCTCGAACTCGCCCAGGGCCTTGACCAGCTCCTTGAGGTTCTCCAGCCGCCCCGGCGCCTCGGGCGACTTGTCCGCCTGCCACATCGCCGTGTAGCCGCTTTCGTCGAGGATCGCCTCCGCCAGCTCCTGGTGGTTCCGCTCCGCCAGCACCACCGCGTGCCAGCGGCCGATCCCCTCCACCAGCTCGCGCAGGGCGTTGCGGCCGCGCGCCGGGATCAGCTCGCGCTCGACCACCTGCTTCGCCCCCTCGACGAGGCTCACGCCCGCCTCTCGCGCCGTGGCCTGGATCAACGCCTGCGCCTTGTCGCCCAGACCGCGCTTGGGCGTGTTCACGATCCGCTCGAACGCGAGCCCGTCGGCCGGCGACACGGCCAGACGGAAATACGCCATCGCGTCGCGGATCTCCTTGCGCTCGTAAAAGCGCGGGCCGCCGATCACGCGGTAGGGCAGACCGATGGTCAGGAAACGATCCTCGAAGGCGCGCATCTGGAACGAGGCGCGCACGAGGATCGCCATGCCGTCGAGGCTCACCGGATCGAGGCCGCGCGTGCCGCGCTGCATGGCCTCGATCTCCTCGCCGATCCAGCGGGCTTCCTCGTCGCCATCCCAATGGCCGATCAGGCGGACCTTTTCGCCGCCCTCCGCCTCGGTCCAAAGCTCTTTGCCCAGGCGGCTCTCATTCGCCCGGATCACGCCGGAGGCGGCGGCGAGGATATGGGCGGAGGAGCGGTAGTTCTGCTCCAACCGAATGACCTTGGCGCCAGGAAAGTCCTTTTCGAACCGCAGTATGTTGCCGACCTCGGCGCCGCGCCAGCCGTAGATCGACTGGTCGTCGTCGCCGACGCAGCAGATGTTGCGCTCCCCCGCCGCCAGCAGGCGCAGCCACATGTACTGCACCGAGTTGGTGTCCTGGTACTCGTCCACCAGGATGAAGCGGAAGCGTCGCCGCCACTGCTCCAGCACGTCCTGATGCCGCTGCAGGATATGCACGACATGCAGCAGCAGATCTCCGAAATCGACGGCGTTCAGCTCCTTCAGCCGCGTCTGGTAGAGCGCGTAGAGCTCCCCGCCCCGATGGTTGAAGGCGGCGGCCTCGTCCGCCGAAAGCTGCTCCGGCCCCCAGCCGCGGTTCTTCCATCGGTCGATGAGCCCCGCCAGCAGGCGCGGCGGCCAGCGCTTTTCGTCAACGTTTTCGGCTTGCAGGATCTGCTTGATCAACCGCAGCTGATCGTCGGCGTCCAGGATGGTGAAATTGGACGTCAGATCCACAAGTTCCGCATGCCGACGAAGGATCTTGTTGCCCAGCGAATGGAAGGTGCCGAGCCAGGGCATGCCCTCCACCGCGCGGCCGACCAGTCCGCCGACGCGGTCCTTCATCTCCCGCGCCGCCTTGTTGGTGAACGTGACGGCCAGAATCTCCCACGGCCGGGCGCGGCCGGTCTGCAGGATATGGGCGATGCGCGCCGTCAGGGCGCGCGTCTTGCCGGTACCGGCGCCGGCAAGCATCAGAACGGGGCCGTCCAGCGTTTCCACCGCCTCGCGCTGCGGCGGGTTGAGCCCGTCGAGATAGGCGGCGGACGGCCCGGCCATCGCGCGGGCGCTCAGCGAAGGGCCGGGCGAAGCTCCGGAGGAAGCGCTGGGCGTCGCCCGCGCGGCATCCCGTTCGGCGGCCTCGAAGGCGTCGAAATCATCGGCGGTCATGCGAGTGAGGATAGCGCGAACGGCGGGCAGGTTAAAGCTTCGTTCCCCAGATGTTCGCGTTTTTGAAGGCTTGGCGCCGAGGTCGTTAAAAGTCTTGCAAGAAAACGCGAGCGACGGACCCCATCGGGTGTTTTCTCCGCGCGCCATGACCTACATAACGAGGCCAAGGAGGACCCGACCCCCATGTTCTTCACGCGCAAATCGTCAGAGCTTCCGACCGCGGCCACCGCCCTTCCGGGCCGCGCGGAGCCGATCCCCACCGCACAGACGCACTTCGTCAACGGCCGATCGTTGGCCGGACCGCATCCGGAGGGCTTCCGGATAGCCGTCTTCGGAATGGGGTGCTTTTGGGGGGTGGAACGCATGTTCTGGTCCCTTCCCGGCGTCTGGGTGACCTCGGTCGGCTACGCGGGCGGGATCACGCCGAACCCTACATATAGGGAGGTCTGCACCGGGCGCACCGGCCATAACGAGGTGGCGCAGGTGGTCTACGACCCGTCCGCCATCGACTTCGACGCCCTGCTGAAGGTGTTCTGGGAAGGCCACGACCCAACCCAGGGCATGCGTCAGGGCAACGACGTCGGCACCCAGTACCGCTCCGGCATCTACTATGCGGACGCGGAGCAGAAGGCGGCGGCGGAGGCCACTCTGAAGCTGTTTCAGGGCCGCTTGAAAGCCGCCGGCCGCGGCCGGATCACCACGGAGATCGTGCCTGCGCCGGAGTACTACTTCGCCGAAGACTACCACCAGCAGTACCTCGCCAAGAACCCCGGCGGCTATTGCGGCCTCGGCGGCACCGGCGTGACCTGCCCGGTGGGGGTCGAAGTCTAGCGCGGCAAGGGCCGCGCCCCGTTTTCGAGGTCGCCGCGCGGCCGCGGAGAGGGGGCGCCCCTCCCCCGGTCACGCCTCCCGCCCGCCCACCCCGGCGCGACCGGGGCAGGGGCTGGCCGGTTATCATGCGCGGCCCCGGCCGCGTCGCTCTGGGTTTGCGCGGCGGTGCCATTGCAAGCTCACCAAAAAACATTTTTTATACAATGACTTGCCGAGTACTCAAGCGTGAGCGCCCAGCAAAGCGCATTGGCGAGGCTGGGCCCGTCCCTCGCTTGGGACACCACACGGGTGGATATCGACCGGAGCGGAAGCCAGCGAGCGGGGGCCCTTGCCTCGGCGCTCGCGCCCGGGCGACATGACCGCCTCGCCCGCCGCCGGAGCCGCCCCATGCCCACTTGGACCGCCCTCACCACGCTGTCGGGCGAAGCCTCCGCCTACGCCCTCGGCGAGGCCGTCGAAGCGCTTGATCCCGCGCCCCACGCTCTCGCCGTGCTGGAGGTCGAAGACGGCTCCGGCCTATGGGAGGTCGGCGCCTACTACGATGCCGCGCCGGAGGCCTTGGCGCTCGACCTGCTCGCCGCCGCCGCCGGCGCCCGACCGTTCGCCATAGCCAAGCTCGAAGACCGCGACTGGGTCGCTCAGGTCCGCCGCGAGCTCACCCCCGTCCCCGCAGGACGCTTCCTCGTCCATGGCGGCCACGACCGCGAGGCCGTCCCCCTCCACCGCATCGGGCTGGAGATCGAGGCCGCCATGGCCTTCGGCACCGGCCATCACGGCACCACCCGCGGCTGCCTTGAAGCGCTGGATCGGCTGATCCGCGAAGGCCATCGCCCGCGCCGCGTTCTGGACGTCGGCGCCGGCACCGGGGTGCTCGCCATGGCCGCGTCGGCGGCCCTGCGCGTTCCCTCGACCGCGACGGACATCGACCCCGTGGCCGTCGCGACCTCCGTCGCCAACGCCCGCGCCAACGGCCTCGGCCCCTGGATGCGTCTCGGACGCGCCGTCGGGACCCGCGCGCCTCTGATCCGCGCCGGCGCGCCCTATGAGCTGGTCTTCGCCAACATCCTCGCCCGGCCGCTCAAGCGCCTGGCGCCGGAGATCTCCCGCCTTCTGCGCCCGGGCGGCACGGCGATCCTTTCCGGCCTGCTGACCCACCAGGCGCCCGGAGTGGAAGCGGTTTGGTCGGGCCATGGCTTCGCCCGCCGCTTCCGCGTCGTCCGCGAAGGCTGGACCACCCTCGCGCTGCGCCGCCTCTGACGCAGGCCCCTGAAATGCGAAGCGCCGCCCCCGTTGACGGAGGCGGCGCGATCCGACCCGGCAAGCGAGCGCATCAGCGGACGAGAGACCTCGCCAAATCGTCCAGGTCGACGGCTTCGAGGCCGAGATCGCGGCGCACCGCGGGGCTGAGGCTGCGCAGCGCCGCCGCGGCGCGACGCTTGGCGTTCCAGCGCGCCGCCATGCCGACCAGCTCCTCAACGAAGGACGCGACGGCGTGCAGGGCGGTGACGAGGACCGAGAAGGACTGGGTCTGGACGTTCAAGGACATGATCTTCTTCCTTTCGAGCGGGCCGGGCTTCGGGTCTTTCCACCGCCTTTCGGGGCGGCACGACGCGCACTTAGAGGGCGCCTACTGCATGGGCAACCAGCGGAATCCTCATGTCTGGCATGCACCATATGCATACCGGAATATCCATGGTTTACAGCAGCTTACCGATGTCGCGATCACGTCTTGCGGCGTCGCTTTCCGGCGCCGAATTGCGCGGCGCCAAGGCGTTCGCGACAC
>JBCCPD010000184.1:0-7325 GCA_039025075.1 Pseudomonadota bacterium
CCGCCGGCTCCGCCGCCGACGCCTGACGCGTCCCCGCCGCCGCCTGCGCCGCCGCCGGTTCCGCCGCCGCCGCCGGCCCCGCCGCCTACGCCTGACCCGTCGCCGCCGCCTCCGGCCGGGGTGAACTGGTAGACGAGCGTCATCTCGCCGAACCATTCGTCGCGATCGAGCCGGCAGCGGGCGCCGGCGTCCATGCCGGTGATGCGGCACTCGCCTCTGGGGTCGATGTCGAAAGACAGCTGCAGGTCGAACTCCGAGAACGCGACGTTCGTGAAATCGAAGTTGCTGGGCGTCAGAGACCCGAGCTCGGAAAGGAGATCGAGGTCGAGCGAATCGTCGACCGACGCGATGACGCCCGGGCAGCCGGTCGCGGTGGAGAAGGTGCAGCCGGCCTCCACCGGCAACGGCGATGTCGGGAAGACGGCGGAGCCCAGATCGCCCGCGAAGCGGAACCTCAGGTCGGCGCCGAAGATCAGCGACTCGCCCTGGTTGTAGTCCGCCGAAGGGGGCGCTTCCGCCTCGATATCCACATCGTAGCGCGACAGCACGGTCAGCGAGACCGCGGTCAAGGTTCCCAGGGTCTCTTCGAAGCGGTCGAAGGAGAGCTGCTGCGTCGTGTTGCCGAGGAGGGTGAAGACCTCGGTCTCGGTGACCTGCATCGCCGCGGCGGGCGTCCCGGCGGCGATCAGCAAGGCCGCCAGGACATGGCGCGGCGGCGGAGCGGCGTTCTTCATGGCGATGACCCCCATTCTGCTCGCATGGCCGGAGCTTGCCCCTGTCGCGACGCCGCGTAAATGCCGACGTTGATCGCATGCTTGCCCGGCCGGCGGTTTCGCTGTATCCGACGCGCTCCGTCGGCGGGCTTTGGCCTGCACGGCCATCTCATTTTTCGGCCCGGCCGCGCGCCGGCGCCTGCGCCGAGAGAGGCGCCGACCGCGAGGACGACCGCCATGAAAAGCGACATCCACCCCGAGTACCACCTCGTCGACGTCAAGCTGGTCGACGGCACGGTCGTGCAGATGAAATCCACCTGGGGAGCGGAGGGCGACGTGCTGACGCTCGACATCGATCCCTCGGTGCACCCGGCCTGGACCGGCGGCGGCACGCGTCTGATGGACACCGGCGGGCGGGTGTCGAAGTTCAACAAGAAGTTCGGCGGCCTGGAATTCTGAGGGCCGGAGGCGCGATCCGCGCCGCTTGGTCCTAGATCGCGATGCGGCGCCCGCTCCGGACCGGAGCGGGCGTTTTGGGTTTCGCTTGGGACTCTTCCCCCCGGCGGGCGGTCGGGATATCCCCGTCCGCGAAGGGTTCAGGGGTCAGGCCGCCCATGGCGCATGTCATCGTCACCGGGAACGAGAAGGGCGGCTCGGGCAAGTCGACGACGGCGATGCATATTCTGGTGGCCATCGCTCGGTCGGGGCGGCGGGTCGGGGCCATGGACCTCGACCTGCGGCAGACGACGCTGTTCCGCTATCTGGAGAACCGGGAGGCCTATGCGGCGCGCAAGGGGCGGGACCTGCCGGGCGCCGTGATGCGGCGGCTGGCGCCGTCGGACCTGCGCGACCGGGTGGCGGCGGAGCAGGAGGAGGAGGCGCGGTTCTCGGCCGCGTTGGCGGAGCTGGACGCGGCCTGCGATTTCGTGGTGATCGACTGTCCGGGCTCGGACAGCTTTTATGCGCAGATGGCGCATGCGTCGGCGGATACCTTGATCACGCCGATCAACGACAGCCTGGTGGATTTCGATCTGCTGGCGCGGGTGGACCCGGAAAGCGGGGACATTCTGGGGCCGTCGATCTACTCGGAGATGGTGTGGAAGGCGCGGCAGCTGCGGGCGCAGGCGGGGTTGAGCCCGGTGGATTGGATCGTGATCCGCAACCGGGTGAGCACGTTGAACGCGCGCAACAAGCGGCGCGTGGGCGATGCCGTCGAAAAGCTTTCGAAACGGATCGGCTACAGGGTGGCGCCGGGGTTCTGCGAGCGGGTGATCTTTCGGGAGATGTTCCTGAACGGCCTCACTCTGCTGGATCTGAAGGAGGAGGGGTTCTCCTTCTCCATGTCTCATGTTGCAGCGCGTCAGGAAATCCGCGACCTGCTGAGCGCGCTCGATTTGCCGGGGGTGGCCGAGGCCGCCTGACCGGCGCTTTGAACGAAAGGGATCGCCCATGCGCGTGACGATGATCGGCACCGGTTATGTGGGGCTCGTCTCCGGCGTCTGCTTTTCGGACTTCGGACACGAGGTGGTCTGCGTCGACAAGCTGGAGGCGAAGGTGGAGACGCTGCGCCGGGGCGAGACGCCGATCTACGAGCCGGGGCTCGAGGATCTGATGCGGCGCAACGTGGAAGGCGGCCGGCTGAGCTTCACGACGGATCTGGCCGAGGGGGTGAAAGGGGCGGACGCCGTCTTCATCGCCGTGGGCACGCCGACGCGGCGCGGGGACGGGCATGCGGATCTGAGCTACGTCTATGCGGCGGCGAAGGAGCTGGCGGACGTGGTGGAGGACGGCTGCGTGGTCGTGACGAAGTCGACCGTGCCCGTGGGGACCAACCGCGAGGTCGGGCGCGTCATCGCCGAGCGGTTGGCGGAGACGGGGCGGGACGTGCGCGTGGAGATCGCCTCCAACCCCGAATTCCTGCGCGAGGGCGCGGCGATCGAGGATTTCATGCGGCCAGACCGCATCGTGGTCGGCGTGGAGACGGAGGCCGCCGAGGAAGTGATGCGGGAGGTCTATCGCCCGCTGAGCCTGCGCGAGTCGCCGGTGATGATCACGAGCCTGGAGAGCGCGGAAATCATCAAGTACGCGGCGAATGCGTTCCTGGCGACGAAGATCACCTTCATCAACGAGATCGCCGATCTGTGCGAGAAGGTCGGCGGCGACGTGAAGGCGGTGGCCAAGGGCATCGGCATGGACGGGCGCATCGGCGGCAAGTTCCTGCATGCGGGGCCCGGCTACGGCGGATCGTGCTTTCCCAAGGACACCATGGCGCTGGCGCGGACCGGGCAGGACTTCGCGGCGCCGATGCGGATCGTGGAGACGGTCATCGACGTCAACGACCGGCGCAAGCGGCGCATGGTCGAGAAGGTGGAGGACGTTCTGGGCGGCGCGCTGAACGGCAAGCGCGTGGCGGTGCTGGGCGTGACCTTCAAGCCCAACACCGACGACATGCGCGACAGCCCCTCCCTGGTGGTGGTGCCGGCGCTGATCGGCGGCGGGGCCGAGGTGCGGGTCGTGGACCCGCAGGGCCGCAAGGAGGGCGAGGCGCTGCTGCCGGGCGTGATCTGGTGCGAGGACGCCTACGAAGCGGCGGCGGAAGCCGACGCGGTGGTGCTGCTGACCGAGTGGAACGAGTTCCGGGCGCTGGACCTGACGCGGCTGCGCCAGATCATGCGCGGGCGCGGCTTCGCCGATCTGCGCAACGTCTACGATCCGGAGGATGCGGTGAAGGCGGGGTTCCGCTACGCCTCCATCGGGCGGGCGGACGCCGAGGCGGACGACATGGTGTCAGGCGCGGCCTGAGGGTCGGCGCGCCAGCGCGCCGAGATGGACCGAGCTCAGCTTTCCAAGAGCCTATCGATTTTCTGCGAGGCTGCGGATCGGCTGTACGCGCAGACGGAGGTCCCCAAGGCTCCCCCGGGCGGGATCGGCACGCGCCGAGCGACCGGGGGAGAGGCGGGGGCGGCGGCGGGCTGGCCGCCGCCCTCCTTGCGCGACCTCCGAGCTGAGCTCTGGGGAAAAGCTCGAACGCACTCAGGGCCGCGACGCGGGAAACTCTACAGCGACTGTAAGCGATTCGGCCACTGCCTTGCCAGGACGGGAGACCGGAAGCTCCGACCGGCGCGGGGCGCGGCGGGTGGCGGTGCTGACGCGGGTCGAGGCCGCCGCCGACGGCGTGACCGCCTTGGCGACGCGGCCCAGAAGGGTGTCGGGCGCCTGGGGCCGCTGTTCGGGCAAGGGGGCGCGGGCGAGCTGAGTGGCGACGGGCCCCGGCCGGATGCGGGCGGCCACGCGGGGCGAGCGAGCGAAGCCCATGTCCATGAGCTTGGCCATCTGCTGGGTGCGCTGGGCGGAGGAGCGCCCTCCGAACATCACGGCGATGACGTGCTGGTCGCCGCGCTGGGCCGAGGCGGCGAGGTTGAAGCCGGCGGCGCGGGTGTAGCCGGTCTTGATGCCGTCCGCGCCGCGATAGGAGCCCAAAAAGCGCCGGTTGGTGGTGCGCAGGGTGCGCCCCATGGCCACCGTCCGCTCCCGACTGAAGAGGCTCCAGTACTCGGGATGATCGAAGAACAGGCGGCGGCTGAGGACGGCCATGTCGCGCGCGGTGCTCAGATGCCCCGATTGGGTCAGGCCGTGCGGGTTGCGGAAGCTGGTGCTGGACATGCCGAGCGCGAGCGCCTTGGCGTTGGCGGCGCGGGCCCAGTCGCGGACGGAGCCGCCGACCGTGGCTTCGGCCAGAGCGGTGGCGGCGTCGTTGGCGCTTTTCACCGCCGCGGCGCGCATCAGGTGGCGGACCGTGACCCGCTGTCCGGCGAGCAGGCCGATCTTCGACGGCGGCTGCTTGGCGGCGGCGGAGGAGACGCGCACGCGCTGGTCGAGCCCCAGGCGGCCTTGCTTGACCGCCTCGATCGCCATGTAGAGCGTCATCATCTTGGTCAGGGAGGCGGGGTGCAGGCGCCGGTCCGCGCTGCGCGCATGCAGCACCTGGCCGGTGCGCGCGTCCATCACCAGAGCGGCGTAGGGCGCCGCGCCCGCCGGCGCGGGCGCGACCGCCGGCGCGAGCCAGACGGCGAGGAGCAGGATCGCGACCCAGCCGGGGCGCGCCCGGCGGATGCTGCGGAACGGGGAGGTCGTCATGCCTGTCCCTCGTATCGTTGGCCTGAGTTTCGACCGCTTCGGGGCCGCGGTTGATGCACGTTCTTCGTTGAAGACGATAACACTCTGCACTTCGTATGAAAATCCCTTTTTGGTTAAGTTTCGCCCGATCGTTCATCGAGCGGTCCGACGGCGCCGCGGCGGAGCGGGGCGGGCGCCGTCCCGGCGCAGGGCCGACGGATGCATCGGATTTGAGGCGAAAGGGGCCGGCGCCCCCTTTTTTCCCTTGGGACGAGTCATATACTTTGCCGTCATGAGCATGGACGACGCTTTCTTCTGGCTCGGGCGCGCGGGGTATTCCGCCGGCGCTGCGGTTCGGCGCGCCGGTCCCGAAGGGCCCGAGGGGCCCGACGACGCGGGCGGCGGCGGCGATGCGGGCGTGGCGGTCAAGCCGCGGGCCAAGTCCAAGAAGCCCTCGATGTACAAGGTGCTTCTGCTGAACGACGACTACACGCCCATGGAGTTCGTGGTGCACGTGCTGGAGCGATTCTTCGGCCTGCGCCATGACGGCGCGGTGGAGATCATGCTGACGGTGCATCGCCGCGGCGTGGCCGTGGTCGGGGTGTTCTCGTTCGAGATCGCCGAGACCAAGGTGACGCAGGTGATGGAGTATGCGCAGCAGCATCAGCATCCGCTGCAGTGCACCATGGAAAAGGAGTGACGCGGCAATTCGTTCCGTGAAAAACGGCGCGGATCGGCGCTTCGCCCTTGATCCATCGCTCACAAGCGCGAAATCTAACCGGGTGGGTCGCGCCCGTGCCCGGATCGGATCCGGCGCGATCCGGCCGGCGCGGACTTCCTTCGCGGCGCAATCTGAAAGGTGACGGCGCATGCCCTCGTTCTCCAAGACCCTTGAGGAAGCCATTCATTTCGCCTTGTCGCTCGCCAACGAGCGCAAGCATGAGCTGGCGACCCTCGAGCATCTGCTGCTGGCCCTGGTCGACGAGCCCGATGCGGCGCGCGTGATGAAGGCCTGCGGCGTGGATCTGGAGGCGTTGCGGGAATCGCTGACCCGGTTCGTGGACAACGAACTGGAGGCGCTGGTGTCGGACGTGGACGGCTCGGAAGCGGCGCCGACGACCGGCTTCCAGCGGGTGATCCAGCGCGCGGCGATCCATGTGCAGAGCTCCGGCCGGACGGAGGTGACGGGCGCCAACGTGCTGGTCGCCATCTTCGCCGAGCGGGAGAGCCATGCGGCCTTCTTCCTGCAGGAGCAGGACATGACCCGCTACGACGCGGTCAACTACATCTCCCACGGCGTGGCCAAGAACCCGGCCTATGGCGAGACCCGGCCGGTGCGCGGATCCGAGGACGAGCCGGAGACCGCCGGGCCGAAAGAGGCGTCGAGCGGCAAGGACGACAAGGACGAAAGCGCGCTCGGCAAGTATTGCGTGAACCTCAACGCGAAGGCGACGAAGGGCGACGTGGACCCGCTGATCGGACGCGAGAGCGAGGTGGAGCGCTGCATCCAGGTCCTGTGCCGCCGGCGCAAGAACAACCCGCTGCTGGTGGGCGATCCTGGCGTGGGCAAGACCGCCATCGCCGAGGGTTTGGCGAAGAAGATCGTCGAGGGCGCGACGCCGGAGGTTCTGTCCGGGGCGACCATCTTCAGCCTCGACATGGGCGCTCTGCTGGCCGGCACCCGCTATCGCGGCGACTTCGAAGAGCGGTTGAAGGCCGTGGTGAAGGAGCTGGAGGAGCATCCCGACGCGGTGCTCTTCATCGATGAGATACACACGGTGATCGGAGCCGGCGCGACCTCCGGCGGCGCCATGGACGCGTCGAATCTGCTGAAGCCGGCGCTGCAGTCAGGGAGCCTGCGCTGCATGGGCTCCACCACCTACAAGGAGTTCCGTCAGCATTTCGAGAAGGACCGGGCGCTGAGCCGCCGGTTCCAGAAGATCGACGTCTACGAGCCGTCGGTCGACGACACGGTGAAGATCCTCAAGGGCCTGAAGCCCTATTTCGAGGAGCATCACGAGATCCGCTACACCGCCGACGCCATCAAGACGGCGGTGGAGCTGAGCGCGCGCTACATCAACGACCGCAAGCTGCCGGACAAGGCCATCGACGTGATCGACGAGGCCGGGGCTTATCAGCACCTGATGCCGGATTCGAAGAGGCGGAAGACGATCACCCCGAAGGAGATCGAGGACGTGGTGGCGAAGATCGCCCGCATTCCTCCCAAGACTGTCTCCAAGGACGATGCGGAGACGCTGCGGGACCTGGAGCCGGCTTTGAAGCGCGTGGTGTTCGGGCAGGACGCGGCGATCGAGGCGCTGTCCTCGGCCATCAAGCTGTCCCGCGCCGGTCTGCGCGAGCCGGAAAAGCCCATCGGCAACTACCTGTTCGCCGGTCCGACCGGTGTTGGTAAGACGGAAGTTGCCAAACAGCTCGCCTCAACCCTGGGGGTTGAGATGCTGCGCTTTGACATGTCGGAATACATGGAAAAGCACG
>JBCCPD010000185.1:0-7275 GCA_039025075.1 Pseudomonadota bacterium
GCGACGGGGCCGAGGCCGTATTCGCGGTCGTCGAAAGCGACGATGGGCACGATCTTGTTGGCGTTGCCGGTGGAGAACGCCTCGTCGGCGTCGCGGACGTCCTGAAGGGTCAGGACCGTCTCCACCACCTCGTGGCCCGCGTCGCGCATCAGCTGGATGACGCGCTGCCGGGTGATGCCGTTGAGGAACGTGCCGTTGGGGACGGGCGTGGCGATGACGCCGTCCTTGACGATGAAGATGTTGGACGAGGCGAGCTCGGCCACGTTGCCCAAGGCGTCCTGCACCACGGCGTTGTCGAAGCCCTTGCTTTGAGCTTCGCGCATCATGCGGGCGTTGTTGGGGTAGAGCGCGCCGGTCTTCGCCTCCGTCGGCATCATCGACTGCAAGGGTCGGCGGAACCGGGTGGTGGTCACGCGCATGCCGCCGGCCGGCATCTCCTCCGGGTCGGTCATCGGCATCGCTTCGAGGCACATGGCGAAGACCGTCGTCTCCGGATCCCCGCCGATGATCGAACGGTCGCCGGAGCGGGTCCAATACATCGGCCGCACGTAGACGGGCATGTCGCCGTTGAAGCGGGAGAGGCCTTCGCGCGCGATCTCCAGCAGCTCTCCGTCCGAATGCACAGGCTCCATGACCATCATGCGGGCGGAGGCGTTGACCCGCGCGCAATGCAGGTCGAGGTCCGGGGCGGTCCCGTCGAAGCCGCGGGCGCCGTCGAAGACCAGATTGCCCTGCCAGAAGCCATGGTCGGCGGCGCCGGCCACCTTCACGTCGCCGGCGTGCCAGGCGCCGTCGACCCAGACGTGCACGTCTCCGCCGCTCAACATGGCCATGGGGGCGCTCCTCGCATCCGATCCGTCGCTGCGGCGGCACCTTCGCGCCGGGCGCTGGGCGGCGCAAGCGGGCGCGGCCCCTTGGCGCGGGGGGCCGGGGCGGCCACATTGCCAAGTGGGCGGGCCGCCGCTAGACGCGGCGCGCCGAAGCCACGCGCGGGAGAGCCGGGCCATGAACTGGATCAGCGACTACGTCAGGCCGCGAATCAACTCGCTGTTCGCCAAGCGCGACATGCCCGACAACCTTTGGACCAAATGCGAAAGCTGCGGCACCATGCTGTTCCACCGGGAATTGCGGGACAATCTCAACGTCTGCCCGGCCTGCGGACACCACATGCAGATCACCCCGCGCGATCGGTTCGCCACGCTCTTCGACGGCGGCGCGTTTCTGGAGATCGAGACGCCCGAGCCCTTGGCCGACCCGCTGCAGTTCCGCGACGAAAAGCGCTACCCCGACCGTCTGCGCGACGCCCGCCGCAAGACCGGAGAGATCGAGGCCATGCTGGTCGCCGAGGGAGAGATCGGCCGCCTGCGCGTGGTCGCCGCGGCGCAGGATTTCGGCTTCATGGGCGGGTCGATGGGAATGGCGGTCGGCGACGCCTTCATCAAAGGCGCCGAACGGGCGGTGGAGCTGAAGGCCCCTTACGTGGTCTTCGCGGCCGCCGGCGGCGCGCGCATGCAGGAGGGGATCCTGAGCCTCATGCAGATGCCGCGCACCACCGTCGCCATCCAGATGCTGCGCGAGGCGGGGCTGCCCTACGTGGTGGTCCTCACCCACCCGACCACCGGCGGCGTCACCGCCAGCTACGCCATGCTCGGCGACATCCAGATCGCCGAGCCCGGCGCTCTGATCTGCTTCGCCGGCCCCCGCGTGATCGAGCAGACGATCCGAGAAAAGCTGCCCGAAGGGTTCCAGCGCGCCGAATATCTGCTGGAGCATGGCATGCTCGACCGCGTCACAGACCGCCGCAAGATGCGCGACGAGCTGGCCCAGATCCTGCGGCTTCTGACCGGCGCGCCCCGGCGCGTGCATGGCGACCTGCCGCAGCCCAAAGGGGGCGAGCCGCTCGGCGCCCTGGCCGACGCCGCGGGGCCGCGCACCGCCTCGGCCGCCGTCGCCAAGCCCGGCTGAGGCGGCCCGGACCATGAGCGGCGGCGGCGGAGGCGCCTTGGCCTCGGTCCTGGGCGCGGCCACCGGCGCCGCGGCGGGCACGGATGTCGTGCTGGAGCGTCTGATGACTCTCCACCCCAAGATCATCGACCTCACGCTCGACCGCGTCTGGCGGCTGCTGCACGCCCTGGGCGACCCGCAGGACGCCCTGCCGCGCGTCGTCCACGTGGCCGGCACCAACGGCAAGGGCTCCACCCTCGCCATGATCCGCGCAGGGCTGGAGGCGGCGGGGCTGACCACCAACGTCTACACCTCCCCCCATCTCGCGCGCTTCAACGAACGCATCCGCCTCTCCGGCGCGCTGATCGGCGAGGACGACCTGATCGCCCTGCTGGAGGAGTGCGAGGCCGCCAACGGCGGCGAGCCCATCACCTTCTTCGAGATCACCACCGCCGCCGCCCTGCTGGCCTTCGCCCGCCGCCCCGCGGACGTGACGCTGCTGGAGACCGGCCTCGGCGGCCGCCTCGACGCCACCAACGTGGTCGCGCGGCCGGAGCTGACGGCGATCACCCCGATCTCCATGGACCACATGCAGTATCTCGGCGACACGCCCGAGAAGATCGCCTTCGAGAAGGCCGGGATCCTCAAGCCCGACGCCCCCTGCATCCTCTCCCCCCAGGACGACGGGCCCCTCGGGGTGCTGGAGGCGCAGGCCGCCCGCGTCGGCGCGCCCCTGATCGTCGGCGGCCGCGACTTCGCCGCGTGGGAGGAGGGCGGGCGCCTCGTCTATCAGGACGAAGCCGGTCTGCTGGACCTGCCGCCGCCCTCGCTCCCCGGCCCCCACCAGATCGTCAACGCCGGCGCCGCCGTAGCCGCGCTCCGCGCCCTGGGGATCGACGAGACCGCCTGCGCCGCCGCCGCCGCGGGCGCGCAATGGCCGGCGAGGCTGCAGCGCCTGGCCCCCGAGCACTTCCCAGGCGCGCCGGAGGGCGCCGAAATCTGGCTCGACGGCGGCCACAACGACGCCGCGGGGGAGGTGCTGGCCCGCCACATGGCCGCCCTCGGCGACCGTCGGCCCGCGCCCCTGACGCTCATCGTCGGCATGCTCGAAAGCAAGGACCCGGCCGCCTTCCTCGCCGGCTTCCAGGGCCTGGCGCGGGAGGTGCGCTCCGTCGCCATCCCCGACGCCGCCGCCTCCCTGACGCCCAAAGCGGTGGCCGCGGCCGCCGCCCGCGCCGGCCTTGCCGCCCGCCCCGCGCCCGACGTCGCCTCCGCCGTCGCGGCCGCCGCCCCGTCGCCGGGCGACGCGGCGCCGCGCATCCTCATCTGCGGCTCCCTCTACTTGGCCGGCTGGCTCCTGCGGCGTCTCGACCCGCCCTCGTGATCCTCGATCCCGCCCCGACGCCGCCGCGGCGCGCCGGATCGAATGAATTTCCGTCGAATCGGAAACATTCGGTCATGTCTCGCGATTTGGATGCCCCGAACCGGGACGCTATAGTCCTGCGATGCCCAGCGGGTTGCGTTGCCGCGCCGAAACGGTTGCAGTAAGGCCCTGAGGCGAGAAAAAACGCGGCCGCCGCCAGAATGCGGTCGAGCGAAAGGGCGAAGAAAGAGGGGGTCCCCCGAAGGACCGCCCGCGGCCGCGAAGGGGCAGTTCGTGCTGAAATCCGTCAAACCTTGCGAGGTGGCCGTCGTCGGCTATGCCTGCCGGCTTCCCGGCGCCCCGAACGCCGATCGGTTCTGGGACCTCCTCAAGGACGGACGCTGCAGCGTGAGCGAGGTTGGCTCGGACCGCTGGCAGGCCGAACGCTTCGGCCGCGCGGGCGAGGGGGCGCCCGGCCGCGCCTACACCTTCGCCGCCGGACAGATCGACGCGCCCTTCGACTTCGACGCCGCCTTCTTCGGCATATCCCCTCGCGAAGCCGAGCAGATGGACCCCCAGCAGCGCCTGCTGCTCCAGGTCACGTGGGAGGCGCTGGAAAAAGCCGGCCTGCGGTCCGCGGACCTGCCCAAGGCCTCCACCGGCGTCTTCGTCGGCGCGTCCTCCTCGGACTATTCGAACCGCTTCTACGCGGACCTCGCGACCATCGACAGCCAGTTCATGACCGGCAACACCCTGTCGCTGATGTCCAATCGCATCAGCTACGTGCTGGACCTGAACGGGCCGAGCTACACCGTCGACACCGCCTGCTCCTCCGGCCTCTACGCCCTGCACGAGGCCTTCGTGGCCATGCAGGCGGGCCTCGTCGACACCGCCATCGTCGGCGGCGTGAACATGCTGCTCTCGCCCTACCCCTTCATCGGGTTTTCCCAGGCGACGATGCTGTCGAAGCGCGGCCTCTGCCAGGCCTTCGACGTGAAGGGCGACGGCTACGTCCGCTCCGAAGGCGCGGTGGTCTTCGTCCTCAAGACGCTGGAGGCCGCGGTCGCCGACCACGACCGCGTGCTCGGCGTGATTTCGGGGGCCGGCGTCAACTCCGACGGCCGCACCACCGGCGTCAGCCTGCCCTCGTCTCAGATGCAGCAGGCCCTCCTCGAAGACGTCTACGCCAGCTTCGACATCGACCCCGCCAAGCTCGGCTTCATCGAGGCGCACGGCACCGGCACCCGCGCCGGCGACCCGATCGAGACGGCGGCCCTCGGGGCCGCCCTCGGCAAGCGCCGGGCCGCGCCTCTCCTCATCGGCTCCGCCAAAACCAATGTCGGCCATCTCGAGGCCGGCTCAGGCCTCGTCGGCCTCCTCAAGGCCCAGCTGGCGCTGGAGCATGGCCTCGTCCCCGCCAGCCTCCACTTCGAGGATCCCAACCCCGACATCGACTTCGACGGCTGGAACCTCGCCGTCGCGGCCGAGGCGACGCCCCTGCCCCAGCAGGCCACCCCCCTCTACGCCGGCGTCAACTCCTTCGGCTTCGGCGGCGCCAACGCCCACGTGGTTCTGCGCCAGCCCAAGGCCGAAGAACGCCGCCCCGCCCCCGGCAAGGTCGAGCCGGCGCCCCTGATCCTCTCCGCCCGCTCCGAGGAAAGCCTCGCCGCCCTCGCCCGCGCCTATCGCGGCCGCCTGGAGGGCGCGAGCGCCGCCGAAGCCGCCCGCCTCGCCAACGCCGCCGCCTATCAGCGCGACCGGCTCCCCCAGCGCCTCATCGCCCTGCCGGGCGACCGCGCCGGCCAGATCGCCGCTCTCGACGCCTATCTCGACGGCGCCAAGAGCCCCCTCTACGCCGCCGGCCGGGCCCCTGCGCGCCAGGGCCGCACCGCCTTCGTCTTTTCCGGCAACGGCGCCCAATACGTCGGCATGGGCCGCGCCGCCTACAACAACGACCCGATCTTCCGCGCCAAGTTCGACGAGGTCTCCGCGATCTTCGAGAAGCTGGCCGAGGTCTCCCTCATCGAGGCCATGCAAGACGAGGAGCTGGAGGCGCGCCTCCCCTACACCTCCCTCGCCCAGCCCCTGATCTTCGCCGTGCAGGTCGCCACGGTCGAAAGCCTGGCCGAGCAGGGCCTCAAGCCCGACGCGGTGCTGGGCCATTCCGTGGGCGAAGCGGCGGCGGCTTATGCGGCAGGCGCCTTCGACCTGCCCGACGCGGTGCGCCTGATCTACGTCCGCTCCCGCAACCAGGAAAAGATCAAGGGCCGCGGAACCATGGCCGCGGTGCTGGCCGGGGCCGAGGCCGCCCAGGCCGCGCTGGACGAGCTCGGCGTCAAAGACGTCGTCGTCGCCGCCGACAATTCCCCCCGCTCGGTCACCCTCTCGGGCGACGCCGACGCCATCGCCGCCCTCGCCAAGGCCGCCCGAAAGAAACGCCTGGCGGTCAAAAAGCTGGACCTCGACTACCCGTTCCACTCGCCCGTCGCCGAGGCGATGAAGGACGACCTTCTGGACGATCTCGCCTGGCTGCGCCCGCAAGAGACGCGCTGCGACTACGTCTCCGCAACCTTCGGCCGCCGCGCCGACGGGGAGGAGCTGGGCCCCCACTACTGGTGGACCAACATCCGCCAGCCGGTCCTCTTCCGCCAGGGCCTCGACGCCTTGCTGGAGCTCGACTGCGCCAGCTTCGTGGAGATCGGACCCCGCCCCGTCCTCACCACCTATGTCCGCGACACGTCCGCCGAGCGCGCCAAGCCCGCCGCCGTCCTCGCCTCGCTCGAGGAAAAGGACGAGACCGCCGACCTCAAGCGCGTCACCGCCCTCGCCGCGACCCAAGGCGCGGCTCTGGTCGAAAACCGCTTCTTCGGCCGCGACGCCCGCGTCGACGAGGACCTCCCGCTCTACCCCTGGACCCAAAAGACCTTCCGCGCCGAGCCGACCGAAGAGAGCCTGCGCATCTTCGACGCCGACCCCGCCGCGAACCCGCTGCTGGGCGCGAGCCCGCGCGACGGGGCCCGCGACTGGCGCGCCACGGTCTTCTCCGACGCGCCCGCCTGGCTCGCCGACCATTGCGTCGGGGAGGCGGTGGTCTTCCCCGCCGCGGGCTACGTCGACGCCGCCCTCTCCGCCGGGCTATCCGCGCTGGGCGGCGGCGCGGTGGAGCTGGCGGATCTCGACATTCTCCGCCCCCTCGCCATGGAAGACGGCGCCGGCTACGAGCTGCGCACGGTCCTGAACGGCGACCGTCTGGTGGTCGACATCGAAAGCCGCCGCCGCCTCTCGGGCGAAGACTTCTCGCTGCACGCCCGCGGCCGCCTCCGCCGCCCGGCCGGCGAGCCGGCCCCGGCCCGCCCCGCCCCGGCCCCTGACGCGGAACGGACGATGGGCGCAGAGGCCGTCTACGACCTCACCCGCCGCTTCGGCATGGGCTACGGCCCCGCCTTTCAGCGCGCCCTGGGCGTCCAGCGGGTGGACGACCGCACCGCCTATGTCCGCCTCGACCCCGCCGCGCCGAGCCCGGAGCGTCACGCCCTCCACCCCGCCCTCCTCGACGCCGCCTTCCACGGCCTCTTCGGCCTGATCGCCGACCAGGCCGAAGCGGGCTCGAAGAGCTTCCTCCCGGTCCGCATCGGCGCCCTGCGCCTCGACGCCGCCGGCGCCGCCCCCGTCGGCGCCTGGGTGGAGGTCGTCAAAGGCTCCGAGCGCGGCGTCGAGGCCGCCTTCACCCTCGTCGACGCCGCCGGCCAGCCTGTCGCCACCCTCGCCGGCGTCCGCTTCAAGGCCGTCGGCATCGCCCGCGCCAAGGACCCCGCGACCCTCGTCTACCGCAACGCCCTCGCCCGCCTCGCCCCGGCGACAGGCGCCCGCACGGACCTCGGCGCCAAGCTCCCCGCCCACCTGGCCGAGCGCCTCGCCGAAGACGCGCCCGAACCCACCGCCCCCACCCACCGCATAGACACCAACGC
>JBCCPD010000186.1:0-7250 GCA_039025075.1 Pseudomonadota bacterium
AAGGCCGCGTGCCAGGGGGCCGACGTGTTCGGCGCCGGACAGACGCGGACGGCTGCGAGCCTGATCGCTGCGAGGAGGTCTTTCGAACATCGGCGTCGGCGCCTGCCGAGACCGAGGAACCGCTCGGGACGGTTGCAGAAGCGCTCGACCCGTTTGAGTCGTGGGCGGAGCGAGGGCGGGACGCTGTCGCCGCTTCTGCGGAGGACCCGACGCAGGATGCTTGCCTACGCGAGGCGCGCAGCGGCGACGTCTTGGGTCGCCTCGGCGTCGTCGGCAATCAATCGCATGCCGCCGGCGAGGCGGTCATTTCGCTGTAGAGCGACTGGCGCGTCGCCCTGGGCTTGCGGCCAGGGTCAGGCGAATTGGACGGCCTGTTGCACCGATCCGCGCTTGCATCTCGGTGGTCCGCCAGTCCGTGGATCGTCCATCGCCGGCATCGCCGACGTCTTTTCGGCGGGGCGCGGCGCCGCGTTGGCGACGCCGCGCGCACGCGCCGTCGGTCGTGACGACGTAGCCCTCGGCGGCCCCAGCGACGCCGTGGAGACCCGTATTCCGAGGCTTGGTGTTTCGGAAGCTGGTGAAACAGGTGCGAAGCGCGGGGCTGGGCGGGGCGGGGCGCGCCGCGATGTGTCAAGCTGCGGACGGGCGCGCCGGCGCGGCCCCATCCTGGACGACGCTCCCCCCCGCGAGAAACGCGGCTCGGCTTGTTGGGGGGCGGCCGGATGGCGGCTCGGTCCGGCTGGGTCGGGTCGGGGCGGCGCGCGGCGGCCTCCTCCTCTGTGAAGTCTCGATCCAACCTGGTCGCCGATGCGACGGCCGCTTTTGGGCACCGCCGCTCGACCCTGTCCGACGGCCGGAGCGCGGCGCTGGACGCGGCGGCGTCGGCGGGCCACGGTGCCTGCGGCGCGGACCGAACGCGCCGACGGAGCCCCGACGCCATGGACATTCCCGCCACGCCTTCCTTCCGGCTCGACGGCCGCCGCGCGTTGGTGACGGGCGCGGGGCGGGGCCTGGGGCTCGCCATGGCCGCCGCCTTGGCCGAGGCCGGGGCGGAGACGGTGCTCGTGGCGCGCGGCGCCGATCAGGTCGAGGCGGCGGCCGAGGCCCTGCGCGCAAAGGGCTGGACGGCGCGGGCCCGGGCGCTCGACGTCACGGACCGGGCGGCGACGGAGGCGTTCATCGCCGCGCAGGGCCCGTTACAGGTGCTGGTGAACAATGCCGGTCTGGCCCGCCACGCGCCGTTTCTGGAGACCACGGCCGCCGATTACGACGCGGTCGCCGACCTCAACGTCCGCGCCGCCTTCTTCGCGGCGCAGGCGGTGGCGCGGGGGCTGGTGGCGGCGGGGCTGGGCGGCTCGATCATCAATCTGAGCTCCCAGATGGGCCATGTGGGCGGGCCCGAGCGGTCGGTCTATTGCGCCACGAAGCACGCCATGGAGGGGTTCACGAAGGCCATGGCGCTGGAGCTGGCCCCGCACGGCATCCGGGTCAACACGCTGTGCCCGACCTTCATCGCCACGGAGCTGGCGGCGCAGACCCTGAAGGATCCGGACAAGCGCGCCTGGATCGAGCGGTCGATCCCTTTGGGGCGGGTCGGGGAGACGACGGACGTGATGGGGCCGGTGACGTTCCTCGCCTCGGACGCGTCGGCGCTGGTGACCGGCGCGGCCCTGATGGTTGATGGGGGCTGGACGGCGGCGTAGGCCGCGGAGGGTCAGAACGCGGTCCAGACGCTGGCGAAGACGCCGTTCTCCTGCGCGGCGTCGCGGCCCCAGGGCGTGGCGAAGGCGCCGGCCTGGACGGTCCACCGCTCGGTCAGCTCATAGGCGGCGGAGAGCTGCAGCTTGGCGAAGCGGGCGTCGGTGAAGACCCCTGAGGCGGAGCCGTCGGCGAAGGTGCCGAAGACCTGCGCCAAGGCCAGCCAGCGCGGGCGGGGGCGCCAGCCGAAGGTGGCGTCGAGGCGGATCTCGTTGGGGGGGTCGTCGAGCCGCAGGCGGTAGGCGAGCTGGAGGTCGACGTAGCCGCTGGAGGCGCCGAGCGCGAAGCCGCGGCCCGCCAGCAGGCGCAGGTCGACCTCGGGGTCGGTCGAGCCGATCTCCGCCGGGCTGGCGGGGGCCGAGGCGCCGGGGGCGCGGCCAGAGGCTTGGGCGGAGAAGACGTAGTCGTTCCAGCGCCCTAGGCGCAGCCTGAGGCCGAGCTCGGAATAGTCGAGGCCGGCGCGTTCGTCCGGGACGGGCCCGTCGACCTGCTTGGCGGCGAGGGTGGATTGGGCGAGCAGGGTCAGCCCTTCGGCCAGGCCGTATTCGAGGTAGAGCGAGGCTTCGGTCTTGGCGAAGTCGGCGCCGGAGGTGAGGCCGCCGGCGCCGTCGAAGAAGCGGTCGGCGCGGGAATGGGTGAGGGTGAAAATGGCGAGGCCGTCGCCCGGGGGCAGGGTCCAGGCGCCGGCCCGGGAGGGGTCGGGCAGGAGCAGGGCGAGGGCGAGGGCGAAGGCGGGGAGGAGGAGGCGCATGGGGGTGCAAATCGGGTTGAGTGAGAATCGATTTTGCTACTTTAGCGTGCGTCGGGGCGGCGTGCACGTCTTGGTCTCGGGGGTTGCGGATACCGGAGGCGGAGGGGCTTGCGGGCCGTGCCGCGACGGCGCCGCGAGGGTGCACGCCGGGCGCCCGGCGCATGCACCGGGTTTGCGCCCCGGGCGCCGCGCGCGTCCCGCGGGCGCGCCGCTTGCGTGCGCACGGCGTCGGACAGGGGTTGCTGAGGCGTCAACGACCGGCGGGGCGCCGGCCGTTGACGATTTTTCAACGTCTTTTCGCCAAAGTCCCCGCCAGAGACGCCGGGGCCGACGGCGCCCGGCCGTGCGGCGGGCGCTGAAGGAAAGGCCGGGGCGATGGAACTGGATTGGAAGGACATCGGCGAGGAGGCGCATCGCGCGGCCGAGGCGCTGGATCTGGCGCAGCAGCGGCCCGGCCGCCCGGCCTGGATCAACGAGCAGGTGACCAAGGGCAACCTGAACCAGCACGTGCCCGGCCCCTGGTCGTCGGTGGAGCGGGAGAACCCGGTGAGCCGCAAGAAGACGCGCGTGACGATCCGCCTGGACGAGGACGTGGCCACGTGGTTCCGCGAGCAGGGCCGCGGGCACCAGACGCGGATGAACGCGGTGCTGCGGGCCTACATGTTCTGCAACGAGGGGAATCTGCTCTAAGCGCCCGGGCGCGGACGCGCGGCGCCGCCGTGGCGCGCCGCCGCCGCGGCGCGGCGGCGGACGGAGACGCGGGGCCATGCGGCGATGGCGGGGCGGACTCGCCGGCCGGCTTCGGCGGACGCGTCGCCGCCTCGGCGCCGCGCGCTTTGTCCGAACATCGTCAGATGTCGCGGAGCCTGGCTGGGGTTTTCTAGCTCGATGCTTGGATTTGCCGGTCGTGGACCGGACGCTCCGTCAGACCGGCGCGAAGGCGCTGCAGCCCGAGGAGGCTCCAGACAATGTCATCTATCCTGAACAATGCGCAGAACGCCATTGCGGCCGGGAAGGCGGCGTTGGAGTCGGCGAACCAGACCGAGACCACCGCGACGGAAAGCGGATCGTCGAACGAGGCGATCACGTCTCATCTCTCGGATGACCAGTTGGATGCGCTGGCGCAGCAATACTTGGCGGCGTCTGGCATGGGAGAAGAGATGGCGAGCGTCTCGTCGGTTGACGGCAGCTTCCATCCGGGGTCGCTCACGGCGATGGAAACGGAAACGGCAACGTCAACGGGGACCGAAGAGGCTGGCCAAGAGGCGGCTGACGCCTCTTCTTCGGACGCGTCGTCCGGCAGCGTCGAGTCCGCCATGACGACCTTTTCGGACAAGGTGCAGTACATGAACGACCTCGTCGCGAAGGCGCGCTCCGGCAACCTGGGTTGACGGCGGCGGGCGGAACCGCGGCGGCCCGTCCGCGCGGCGCCGACGTTGACCTTCCCTGCCGCCGTGAGGCGCGAGACCGTGCGCTGCGGCGTCGAGGGCGACGCGGCGCTTGAAGGCGAGGGGGCTGGACGAAAAAAGGCTCGGGCCTCGGCCCGAGCCTTTCGATTCAGCTGCGCGGGGAAGCCTCAGCGGCGTCGGCGGACCGCGGCGGCGAGGCCGAGCGCGGAGACCAGCAGCACCGCGCCGAATGGGCCGGGGATCGGGGTGATCTCGATGGCGAAATAGGTGAACTCGCGTGGGGTCCCGCCGTTGAAGCCGTCGGACTCATCGGCGCCCGCGGCCCAGATCCACTCTGCGGCCAGAGGCTGGCCGGCGATGGCGGTGTCGCCGGGGTTGTTGAACTCCGTCCAGGGCAGATCCGCCTGACCGTTCGTTCCGAAGATGATTGGGTCGCCGAACGGACCGGTGAAGCCGGACGTGCTGACCTTGATGCCCTCGTCGCCGGTCAGCAGGGTCTGGCCGCCGTTGCCGAAGCGGAACAGAGCGTCCGACAGGCTGAACGATGCCAGCATGGCTTGGGGTCCGCCGGTGTCGTAGGCCTCGATCAGCAGGTAATTCGTGACGCCGGGCGCGAGCGCCAGGTCGTAGGAGAAGGTCTGGCGCCAGTTCTCGCCCGAGCCGAGGGACGGGCCGGTGCTGCCGAGATCCGTCGTCAGGTAGACGTCGAAGCCGTTGTCGATGTTCAGGTTGGCCCCAACGGTGGTGGCGGAGCCGGTCGAGGCCCCCGCCAACAGCAGAGCGAGCGCCGCCGCGGTCGCTTTCGCGAAGATCTTCATGTGCTTTTCCCCAAAATGCACCGGAACGCAGGAGGTTCGCGACTCACACGCAAAACCTGCAATAGACATGAAATGCCCTTGTTTTTCAGTTCAGGTCAACAGCGAGGGCGGAACGCTGGAGCGGCGTTGCGCGGCGGGCCAGGTTGGGGTGACGCGCGGGCGGTTGCGGGGGAGGCGGGGTCCGCGGCGGGGGCGGCGCGGCGTCGGGCCCGCCCATGACGACGGGGCGCCGGCGGCGTCCGAAGATCGTCAGATCTGCTGTGGCGCGGCGTCGCGGTCGGCATCCTAACTTCTCGAAAGGCCGCGCTCGGCGCGGTCCGACTTTTGCAGTTCGGCGCAGGTTCGCCGCAGCTTGAGGAGCATCGAGATGGCCGATTGGTTGAACAACGCCGCCATGCAGAACGCGGCGAAGGCGGCGAAGGCGGCGCAGGCCGCTCAGGAGACCGGCGAGACGACGGCTGCGCCGAGCGAGTCGACCACGCCCGATTACGACGCGATGGTCGAACTGGCGGCCGACCGGTTCGACAAGTACATGGACGCCGAGAAGTCCGGGCACGACTGAGGGTCGGCGACGACCCAGGCTCGGACGGACGATGTCCGCTCAGCGGCGCGGTTCGGGGCTGGGCGCGGGTTCGGTCGAGACCGACGGAGTTGCGACGGAATAGGGGCGCATGCCGGGCGGAGCCGGGGGTCGGCGCGCGTTGACGCCGGCGTGGCTCGGCGCGCTCCGACATCGTCGGCTCCGCGGGGTCGCGGCGCCGCGAGCTTTTCCGGAACGTCCACGAGAGACCGTACGCGACGCGCGCCGCAGGGTCGGCTCGCGCCGGGCCTTTCCTTCTCCTTCCGGCCGAGCTTGCGCCGGCCCGCGGCCTTGGGGAACACTGGCTTCGATTTCGGCCGCATCATGAGCGCGCCGGCGGAAGAGGGGCCAGCGATGGGTGACGGCGAATTCGCCTTGCCGCCGGGCACGCATACGGTGGCCATGGGGGTCGGCGATCTCAACGGCGTGATGCGCGGCAAGCGCATTCCCGCGGCGCGGTGGGAGACGGTGCGCGAGGCCGGCACGGCGATGTCCGTGGCCCTCTTCGCCATCGACATGACCTCCGACATCTGGGACACGCCCTACACCAATTTCGACACCGGCTACCAGGACTGCCACGTCTTTCCGATGGAGGCGCCGCGGGCGCTGCCTTGGGAGCCGGGCGTCGCCTTCTGCATGGCGCGGGCGGAGACGATGGATCATGCGCCCGTCCCCATCGACCCGCGCAACGTGCTGCTGGCGCAGGTGGAGCGCGCCCGGGCCATGGGCTTCGAAGCGAGCATCGGGGTGGAGTGCGAGTGCCACCTGCTGGACCCGCAGACGCTGCGGCCCAAGGACCTGGGCATCCAGGTCTACTCGCTGGATCGGGCGGCGGAGCTGGAGCATGTGCTGGGACCCATCCGCCGGCAGATCGACGCGGTCGGCATCCCCATCGAGCAGTCCAACCCCGAATACGCGCCGGGGCAGGTGGAGGTGAACGTCCGCTATGCGGACGCGCTGACCTCGGCCGATCGGATGGTGGCGTTCCGCTCCTTGGTCAAGCAGCTGGCGATGCATCACGGCTATCTGGCGACGTTCATGGCCAAGCCGTTCTTCGACGAAAGCGGCAACGGGTTCCACGTGCACCACTCGCTGTGGAGGGACGGGGCGAACGCGTTCGCGGAGGCGGGGCGGCTGTCGAAGACCGGCTTCGCCTATCTCGCCGGCGTGCAGCGGCGGATGATCGAGGCGAGCCTGTGCGGGACGATGACGCCGAACGGGTACCGGCGGTTCCAACCGCTGAGCTTCTGTCCGACCAACGTCGCCTGGGGCTATGACAACCGCACGGCGGCGCTGCGGGTGATCGAAGGGGCGGACGCGGCGGTGCGGGTGGAGAGCCGCAACGGCTCGGCCGACGCGAACCCCTATCTGCACGTGGCGGCGCATCTGGCGGCGGGGCTCGACGGGATCGAGCAGGGGCTGACGCCGGAGCATTTCGCGGAAGGAAACGCCTATCTGATGGAGGAGGCGCCGAAGCTGCCGACCTCGGCTGAGGCGGCGGTGGCGGCGGCCAATGGCTCGGCCTGGCTGAAGGGCGTTCTGGGCGATCTGATGCACGCGCTGGTGATCCAGCAGGCGGAGCGGGAGATCGGCTTCATCGCGGCCCAGGTCACGCCGGTGGAGATCGAGCGCTATTTGCGGAACCTTTGAGGGGCGGGGCGCCGCCGCCGCGGGGGCGATCTCGGCGGGGTTTGGGTCGGGCGCTCCTTCGATCGGGTCTGTGCGCGGTTTCGGTTGACGTCGCTGCAGTCGGCGCGCCGCGTTCCGGGGCTGGGGGGTTTCGAGAGGAGAGGTCGACCGGCCGGGAAGGCGGAGCGGGATGTGGGGCGGGCCGGGGGGCTCGATCCGAGGCCGAGTCGGTGGGAGGAGGCCGCCGCGGCGTGCGGCTTCGCCGCTTTTCGCGCGGATCGGGCTTGGCGGGCCGGGTAGGCGAG
>JBCCPD010000187.1:0-7234 GCA_039025075.1 Pseudomonadota bacterium
CGGCGATCTGGCGGAACTTCTGGGCGTTGTCGCAGGCCATGAGGAGCGCCACGGCGCGGATCACGCCGTCGGTGTCGGCCTTGGGAAGCGGGGCTTCCTCGACCTTGTGGCCGAGCGATTCCAAGAGCTTGGCGGCGTCGTCGACGGCGGCGACGCAGTCGGGGTGCAATGGCGCGCCCGTCAGGGAGGTCGTGAGATAACCGATCTTCAGCCCTTTCGGACGCACCTCCAAGGCTTTGACGAAAGACATGGAAGGAACGGGTGAGGCATGGGGCGCGCCCAGATCCGTGCCGGCGGTGGCGTCGAGCAGCACGGCCGTGTCTCGGACCGAGCGGCTCAGAAACCCGTTGGTGGCGAGGCCGCCCCAGCCTTCGCCTCCGAACGGACCGGTCGGCATGAGGGAGCGGGAGGGCTTCAGGCCGTAAAGGCCTGACGAAGAGGCGGGAATGCGGATGGAGCCTGCGCCGTCGGAGGCGTGGGCCGCCGGCACGATGCCCGAGGCGACGCTGGCGGCCGAGCCTCCCGAACTTCCGCCGGGCGTGTGGTCGATGTTCCAGGGGTTGCGTGTGGGACCGCCGTAGACCGCGGCCTCCGTCGCCGGGCCGACGCCGAACTCGGGGGAGGGGGCGCGGGCGAAGGTGACGAGGCCGGCGGCGGCGAGGCGGGCGTAGAATGTGGAATCGTGGGGCGCCTTGCGGCCCGCCACGGCCTTCGAGCCGGAATTCGAAGGGAAATCCACCGCGTCGACGCCAAGGTCCGTGAGGATGAAGGGCACGCCCTTGAGGGGGCCCTCGAGCAGTCCTTCGGCGATCAGGCGGCGGGCGGTCTCCAGCTGCGGCAGGGTGATGCAGTTGAGCGTGGGGTTCAGCGCCTCGGCGCGCTTCACGGCCTCGTCGAGCAGTTCGGCGGGGGTCGTCTCGCCCTTGGCCACCAGGGCGGCGAGGCCGACGGCGTCATGATCCTCATAGGCGGCGGAAATGGACATGGCGCGGCGCTCCCCTTTCTGGTTGACTTCGCAGGCGAGCATGGCGGGGGCCGCGAGCCCTCGCAAGGCTGGAAAAAACCGAGGGAGGACAAGGGCATGAACCAGGTGGATCTGGTCGGCAAGGCGGCGGCGATCACCGGAGGCGCGCAGGGGATCGGGCGCGCGGCGGCGGAGCGGATGCTTGCGTCAGGCGCCAAGGTGGCGCTGTGGGACCGCGACGCCGCGCTGGCGGAGAAGACGGCCGCGGAGATCGGGGCGACGGCGGTGGTCGTCGACATGACCGACTATGCGAGCGTGGCGGCGGCGGAGGCGGAGACGGTCGAGGCCTTCGGCGCGCTCGACATCCTCGTCAACAACGCCGGGATCGCGGGGCCGGTGGAGACGCTGGCGAACTACGATCTGGACGCCTGGAAGGCGGTGATCGACCTGAACCTCAACGGGGTCTTCCATGGCTGCAAGGCGGTGGTTCCGGGGATGGTGGAGCGGGGCTACGGGCGCATCGTCAACATCGCCTCGATCGCGGGGAAGGAGGGGAACCCCAACGCCTCGCCCTATTCGGCGTCGAAGGCCGGTGTGATCGCTTTGACCAAGTCGTTGGGGAAGGAATTGGCGGGGCACGACATCGCGGTGAACTGCATCACCCCGGCGGCGGCGAAGACGGCGATCTTCGAGCAGATCAGCCAGGCGCATATCGACTTCATGCTCTCGAAGATCCCGCGGGGGCGGTTCGTGACGGTCGAGGAGGTGGCGAGCATGATCTGCTGGCTGTCGAGCGCCGAGATGAGTTTTACGACCGGGGGCGTGTTCGACATCTCGGGCGGTCGGGCGACGTATTGAGGCGTCTGGGGTGCGGCTGGCGGCGGGTTTGGCGCTGGCCGCGCTGCTGGCCGGAGAGACGGCGGCGCTGGAGCTGAGCGGGCGGGCGGGGCCGCGGGCGCGGAGCCTGGCGCCTGTCGCGGCGCCGGCGGCGGCGGCGGCCAGGGCGCCCTTGGCCGCGCCCTTGCCGGTGGCGCGGGGGGCGCTGGACCCGGAGGCGCGGGCGGTGGCCGAGCTTTGCCGGCTGATCGAGAGGGAGGCGGAGGCGAACGGGCTGCCGCCGGACTTCTTCGCGCGGCTGATCTGGCAGGAGAGCCGGTTCGATCCCGGCGCGGTGAGCCCGGCGGGGGCGCAGGGGATCGCCCAGTTCATGCCCGGGACGGCGGCGTTGCGGGGCCTGAAGAATCCGTTCGAGGTGGAGGCGGCGATCCCCGCCTCGGCCGCGTATCTGGCGGAGCTGCGGGGGCGGTTCGGCAATCTGGGCCTCGCGGCGGCGGCCTACAATGCCGGGGAGGATCGGGTCGCGCGCTGGCTGGCCGGGCGGGCGCGGCTGCCGGCGGAGACCCAGGACTACGTGCGGATCATCACGGACCGGCCGGCGGCCTGGTTCCTCGGCGAGGGGCGGGAGGCGGCGCCCTGGCCCCTGGCGGAGGCGGGGTTCGCGGCGGGCTGCACGGCGCTGCCGGTGATGCGGACGCGGGCGGCGCCTCGGCCGCCCTGGGGCGTGACGGTGGCGGCGGGGCGCAGCCGGGCGGCGGCGCTGAGCGCCTACGGGCGGATCGAGGCGCGGGTCGCGCGGCTGGCCCCGGGCGCGCGCCGCTGGGTGGCGCCTCGGGGGAGGCGGCGGACGGGGCCGCGCTATCTGGTTCAGCTGGGCGCGCCGTCCCTGGGCCAGGCGATCGCGCTGTGCCAACGGTTGAGGGCGTCGGGCATCGCTTGCGTCCTGGCGCGGAATTGAGGCGGCGGAGCCCGGCCGGGCCCTCGCGTCTCCTCCGGAGCCGTCGTCGGCCCCGCCCGAACTCCCCCGGCGCGACTCGGCGGATGCTCGAAACAGAGCCCCTCGGGCTCTTCCCCAGCAAAAGCGGTCTTCCTCAAAGCCGCTCCAACGGCTGCCGTCCCAGGCGCCCGCGCGAAGGCGCGCGAGCCGATGGGGCTCGATGCCCCGGAGGCGAGGCTCCCCGCGAAGCGCCGCGATCAGACGTTGGACCAGCCGCCGTCGATGACGTGGGCGTGGCCGGTGGTGAAGGCGCTTTCGTCGGAGGCGAGGTAGAGGGCGAGGTTGGCGATCTCGTCGGCCGTCGCGATGCGGCCCATGGGCTGGCGGGCGACGAAGGCGGCGCGGGCCGCGTCGTAGCCGCCCACGGCCTCGCCTTGGGCCGTGATGCGGTTTTCCAGGCTGGGGCTCTCCACCGTTCCGGGGCAGATGCAGTTGCAGCGGATGCCTTGAGCGACGTGGTCCGTGGCCACGGCCTTGGTCAGGCCGATGACGGCGGCCTTGGTGGCGCCGTAGAGCGCGCGGTTGGGCGCCCCGACGAGCGACGAGGCGGCCGAGGACATGTTCACGACGGAGCCGCCGCCGCGGGCGATCATGCCGGGCAAGGCGCAGGTGAGGGTGCGCCACATGCTCTTGACGTTCAGGTCGAACGAAAAGTCCCACTCCTCCTCGGTCGTCTCCAGGATCGTTCCGTGGTGCACCCAGCCGGCGCAGTTGAATAGGATGTCGATGTCGCCGGCGCGCTCCACCCCGACCTTGACGGAGGCTAGATCGCGGGCGTCGAGGACGAAGGCGTCGACCTCGGCGCCGGCGGGCATCTCCTCCTTGAGGGAGGCGAGGGCGCCGGCGTCGATGTCGGTGCAGACCACCGCCGCGCCCTCGCGCGCGAAGGCGAGGGCGGTGGCGCGGCCGATGCCGGCGCCGGACGCGGTCAGAAGGGCGCGTTTGCCTGCGAGTCTCATTCGGACGTCTCCTCGGACGGGGCTTGGGGTCTGGGCGCCGCGGGCGCGGCCGCCCGCTCCCGCGCCGGGCGGGCGGCGTAGTCGGCGATGGCGGTCTCCGTCGCCTGCTCCCACGGGGGCAGCTCGTCGGGATCCGGGCGCACGGGAGCCCCGGTGCGCGCGCTTTCGCGGATGGCGAGCGTCGCGGCGAGGCTGGCCAGCCCTTCGGCTGCGCCGCAGATCGGCGCGGCGCCGTCCCGCGCCACGGCGATGAAATGGTCGAGCTGAGCCTCCAGCGGCGCGGTGCGCGGGCACGGCAGCTCCAGCGGCGTCAGCGGCTTGGTCCAGTCGCCCCGTCCCCCGCCGTCATGGCGCCAATAGGTGAGCGACGGCAGCGACAGAGCGCCCTCGTCCCCGACGATGCGAAGGCAGTCGAGCCCGCTGGCGTGAAGATCGGGGTTCTCGCCCGTCGCCGCCTCCCACCCCCAGGGCGACAGCCCCGCATCGGACATCAGACAGGTGGCGAGGCAGCCGTTTTCGAAGCGCAGGGCGACGGCGGCGCTGTCCTCCAGCGCGCCGCGCCTTTGGGCGGAGGAGGCGAGCGCGCTGACCTCGGCGATGTCGCCCAGCAGAAAGCGCAGAAGGTCCACGTCGTGCACCAGATTGATGACGACCGGTCCGCCGCCGGATTCCACGCGCCACTGGTAGCGGTAGTAGTCGTCCGGCTTGCGCAGGGACCAGATGACGTCGGCGGCGATGGGGCGTCCCAGAAGGCCCGAGGCGAGCGTCTCCCGCGCCGCGGCGACCGAGGCGTATTGACGTCGGTGGTGGCCCACGAGCAGCGGCACGCCGGCGGCCTCGGCCGCCTGGGCCGCCCGGCGGGCGTCGCGCAACGTGCCCGAGAGCGGCTTTTCGACCAGCAGCGCCCAGCCGCGGCCCGCGGCGTCCTCGGCCACCGCGCCAGGGGTGGCGTTGGCCGTGGCGATGACGGCCCCCGCGATGTCCGGATGCGCGGCGGCGGCGTCCTCTGGCGTCGCGAAGACGGGATGGCCGAGCTCTGCCGCGCGCTCGGCGGCCTCCGGCTCGGGCTCGATGACGGCGGCGAGGCCGGCGGTCGCGTGCGCCTCGATCAGCGCGCAGTGGCGCAGGCCGACGAGACCGGCGCCGTAGACGGCGAGAGGGATCGCGGCCGTCATGTCCGATCGGCAGAGGCGACGGCGGGCCGGGTCACATCGTGGCGCCGATCTGCCAGGGGACGAATTCGTGGTCGCCGAGGCCCTGCGCTTCGGAGAGCGTGCGTTCGCCGGAGGCGACGCGCAGCAGCGTCGCGTAGATCTCGGCGCCCATCTGCTCGACGGTCTTCTCGCCGGTGAGGATGGGACCGCAGTCGATGTCCATGTCCTCGGGCATTTTTCGAGCCAGCTCGGAGTTGGTGGCGAGTTTTATCGTCGGCGCGGGCTTGGAGCCGAAGGCGGAGCCGCGGCCGGTGGTGAAGGCGACGAGGTTGCAGCCCGAGGCGATCTGCCCGGTGACGGAGGCGGGGTCGTAGCCCGGCGAGTCCATGAACAGGAAGCCGCGGGTCTTTTCGACCGGATGAGCGTATTTGAAGACGCCTTGCAGGGGCGTCGTGCCGCCCTTGGCCGCCGCGCCGAGGGATTTTTCGAGGATGGTCGAAAGGCCGCCGCGCTTGTTGCCGGGGCTCGGGTTGTTGTCCATCGAGGCGCGGTTGCGCTCGGTATAGTCCTCCCACCAGCGGATTCTTTCGATCAGCGCCTGGCCGATTTCGGGGGTGGCGGCGCGGCGGGTGAGGAGGTGCTCGGCCCCGTAGATCTCCGGCGTTTCGGCGAGAAGGCCCGCGCCGCCCTGGGCCACCAGCAGATCCGTGGCGTGGCCGAGGGCGGGGTTGGCGCTGATGCCGGACCAGGCGTCGGAGCCGCCGCATTGCAGGGCGAGAACAAGGTCCGAGACGGGGCAGGGCTCGCGCGCGATGGCGTCGGCTTCGGGGAGCATGGCGGCGATGCGCTCGACGCCCTTTTCGACGGTGCGGCGCAGGCCGGCGACGTCTTGGATGTTGAGGACCTGGCAGAGCGGGCCTTTCTGCAGGCCGTAGGCCTCAAGCAGCCAGTCGATCTGGTTGCCCTCGCAGCCCAGGCCGACGAAGAGGACGCCGGCGACGTTGGGGTGGCGGGCGTAGCCCCACATGATGCGCTGCAGGTTTTCAAAGCCCTCGCCGTGGGAGGCGCAGCCGGTGCCGTGGGAGAAGGCGGTGACGCCGTCGACGTTTGGGTAGTCGGCGAGGATCTCGGGCGTGAAATGGGCGGCGATGCGTTGGGCGGCGGTGGCGGAGCAGTTCACCGAGGACAGGATCGCGATGTGGTTGCGGGTGCCGCTTTTGCCCGAGGGGCGGCGGTAGCCCATGAAGGTGTCGGGCGTGGCGACCTTCTGCACCGGGCGCAGGTCGGTGCCGAACTCGTATTCCTGCTGGGTGTTGCGGAACTCGATTTCGTCGGTGTGGAGGTGGCGGCCCGGCGCGAGGTCCTCGGCCGCGTAGCCGATGATCTGGCCGTACTTGCGGATCGGCTCGCCCTTGGCGATGGGGCGACAGGCGATCTTGTGGCCTCGGGGGATGAGCGAGAGCGTTTCGGCGCCCTCCACGTCGACGCCGGCTTCCAGCGGGCGCAGGGCGGTGACCACGTTGTCGTCGGGGGAAAGGCGGACGGTCTGGCTCATGAGGCGCTCTCAGGGCTGGACTTCGGTGAGGAGGGGTTTTCCCGCGAAATGGGCGTCGAAATTGTCGATGACGAGCTGGCCCATGCCGATGCGGGTCACGTGGGTGGCGCTGCCCTGGTGGGGGGAGAGGGTGACGTTCGGCGCCTGGCGCAGCGCTTCGGGGACGTGCGGTTCGCGCTCGAACACGTCGAGGGCGGCGCCGCCGAGCTTGCCGGAGGCGAGCAGGTCGATGAGAGCGGGCTCGTCGTGCAGGGGGCCTCGGCCGACATTGACGAAGACGCCGTCGGGGCCGAGCGCCTCCAGCACCTCGCGGGAGACGATGCCGATGGTCTGGGGCGTCGCGGGGAGGATGGCGATCAGCCAGTCGACGTTTTCGGCGAGGGCCTTGGCGGTGGCGTGAAACGGGTAGGCGACGTCCTGCTTGCTGCGGCCGTGATAGGCGACCGACATGCCCATGGCCTCGCAGCGGGTGGCGATGGCCTTGCCGATGCGCCCCAGCCCGATGATGCCGGCGCGGGCGCCCGAGAGCTGCATGGTGACGGGGGCGGCGCCCTCCGTCTCCCACCGGCCGTCCGCGACGTAGGCGTGGTATTCGGGAATGCGGCGGGCATGGGCGAGCATCAGGGCGAGGGTCAGCTCGGCGACCCCTTCGTTGAGCACGCCGGGGGTGTTGCAGACCTTGATGTCGCGGCCCGCGCAGTAGCCCACGTCGACCTTGTCGTAGCCGACGCCGTTGTTGCCGACGATCTCGACCGCGGGGAGCTTTTC
>JBCCPD010000188.1:0-7221 GCA_039025075.1 Pseudomonadota bacterium
CATGGGATGAGTCCGTCCGAAATCCGGCGAAACGGCTTCAGCCAGCCTCGGATCGCCACGATCCGGGTCCGAAAGGCTGCTCAAATGTTCCAAGTCCGCCGGACGGCACCCTCAACGCAGCGTTCTTGCGGGTGTCCAGCTGACCCCGATCGACGGCATGGATGAGAGAGCTCTGCCTGACCGTTCCCCGCGGGGGAACCGCGCCCCTTCCCTGCTTTCCCCGCCCCCGCTCCCGCCCAGCATGGCCCCTGCCCGTCTCGCCCGCGCGGGAAAGACCGCTCCGCCCCATGGCCGCCATGCCCGCCCGACGCGTCCATGCATGACGACCGAGACCTCGCCGGGCTGCAGGCCCGGTCGCTGCGGCTCCAGAACTGGATCCGCAAGCAGACCTACTCGTACAGAGTTGATATCGCCTCGATCAGGGTTTCAGCGCCGCGATCCGCCGAGAAGTGATGCTCGACCTTTCGACGCCCTGCATCGGCGAGCTTCCCGGCGAAGTCCGGATTGTCGGCGATCTTTCTCAAAGCCCCCGCCAACTGTTCTGGATCTTTAGGAGCGATCAGAAGTCCGTCCACCTCGTTTTCGATAAGTTCAGGCACTCCGCCAGCATCCGTTCCGATCACGGGAGTGTCGCAGCTCATGGCCTCCATGTAGGCGACGCCTAGCGGTTCGCGATGACTGGCCAATGCGAACACATGGCTGTTCGTAAGCCTATCGAGAACCACGTCTTCGGACACGGCGCCCATCAGCGCGACGCGGTCGCTGATCTCCAGATCGACGATGGCTTGTTCGATGACCTTTCTGTAGCCGTCGCCGCCAAGGTCATCTTCACCAGCGATCGTGAGGCGGATGTCCAAGCCTTCGGAGGTAAGCTTTCGAACGGCTTCGAGGAGCGTGATATGCCCCTTCACCCGGTTGAGCCGTGCGCAACAAAAGACTTCGAAAGGCTTTCCAGGTCTCCACGGCTGGTAGGGCTCTCGCCTCGTGAACTTCGTTGTGTCGACTCCCATGGGTTGCAGCTTGATTTCCGGCGGCAGATCACCGGCGAGGTCCTGCAGCGTTTCGTCTCTGATCTCTCGTGTGATGATCGTCGCGAACGCGGCGTTTCGCCATTTCAGGCGTTGCAGGCTGCCGTAGTCTTTCAGGAACCCATGCAAGGTAATGCTGTAGGTCGTTCCGCAGAACTGCTTTGCAAACAACGCTATGAGAGCTGAGCGGGCGCAGGAGTGTGTGTGTACGTGCTTGACGCCAAGAGACCGCATCAGCTCGCCGAGCCGCAAACCGAAGACCAAGGTTGCGAACAAGTCCTTTGCATCGCTCAAATCTCGAATGTCGGCGGACTTGATCGACACCTTGTGCAACTTGGTAAGGGCCCGGCCGCCAAGAGCCGCGATACCTGCCTTGGAAACATCGGACAGGTAGGTCGTTCTCCCTACGGCATGCTCTGTCCAGGCATGAGACTTGAGTTTGGTCGGCGGCGGTCGTGTGCTGAAGATTTCGACGTGGTGGCCACGGGCTTCCAAGGCGAGGATCTCGCGCCAGAAGAAGGCGTGCGTCTGGCCAGGGAACTCTGGGACGAGATAACCGATTTTCATGTGCAGCCATTGTCGCTTGGGCGATGCTGACAGGTGGCGAACGTGCTTGCGCCTACCAATTCGCTGTCTTGTATGCCCTCACAGTTTCGATCGGGCGATACTCCATTCAGAGCCTCCATATAAGTTCGGGATGAACGTTCTCCGCGGGGAACCGCGCCCCTTCCCCACTTCCCCCACCCCCGCTCCCGCTCCCGCTCTAGCATGGCCCCTGCCCGTCCCGCCCGCGCGCAGGAGGCCGCTTCGTTCCATGGCCGCCATGCCCGCCAGACGCTCCCATGCATGACCATCGCGATCTCGCCGGGCTGCAGGCCCGCTCGCTCAGGCTCCAGGAGTGGACCCGCAAGCAGAGCTAATCGCTTGAGAATGAGAAGATCCTATGAAAATTTTTGGAGCGGCCGACAATGGAGGCCATTCACAGAGTCGTGCTGGAGGAGCCACGGGATGCGGTAGTGCAGCCGCTATGTTCCTCCGGCCATGCTGCTAGTGCAAACGAAAGCCTTGATGGCACGGGTTGAGTCGGCTTCTTACAGTGAGAGTGTGCAGAAAATGAAAAAAATGAGAGAGAAGATTTCGATTATTGCGCGTCCATATTTTTATTATGAACTTCCTGCTTGGGGAAAAATTTACAATTTTATTGTAGGTGACTTCAAAAAAAACGCTGACTGGGCGGGTAGTACTCCACGAGTCTGGCGCAACAAGCTCACAGGACTCTGGCATCTGAGTCGACTTGAGGAGTGGTCGGACAGATCTGGTTTTTTCTTGTCCCGATGGTACGATAAGAAGGCATGGATACTATGCAAGAACACTTTGAAACCTGGGGATGTAGTTTTGGATGTTGGTGCAAACTACGGGAACTTTGCCATGTTGGCTGCGTATTGCATTGGCCCGCAAGGGTATGTCCTGGCATTTGAACCGAACCCGATCTCGTTTGGCCGTCTTATGACTCACCTTTCTATGAATCCAGGGTTGCCCGTCGAAGCCCGAATGTTGGCGCTGGGAAACAAAGAGGAAACTGCGGCCATGTCAGTTCCGGAGGTAAACTCTGGCGAGGCAACCCTTGCCAGAAGCATTTACGCAGATGATATGATTCGTAAAGTTGATGTAAAAATTGTTAATGGTGATAGAGAAATAGAAGATAAGCCAATAAAATTTATAAAAATAGATGTCGAGGGCTGGGAGACAAATGTAATTTTAGGCTTAAAGGGTGCTATATTAAAATATAGACCTACTATATATACTGAGATTATAGATAAGCACCTTCGGGCAGCAGGCAGTTCCGCAGAGATTTTCGTTTTGCAGATGATCGAATTGGGTTACAGGGGGGAGCTAGTGCAGTTGGGCCGGAGAGGGACAGACATCACCTTATCCGAGTTTAACCCGGGTCGTGGCGATGGAGATGTTCTGTGGACGTGGCAGGGATGAGGATTGAAGCGCCTGCTTCCATCTTGGGGGCGGCGACAGTCTGCAATAGCTGATCTCAGATCGCACGACGCCTTTTCTGCAAGAAGCATGAACGATTTCGATTGGGAAATCCGGATGCTCGGTGCCCCTCTCGGCTTTTCCCGCCCCTTCTCCAGTTCTAGGGTGGTTATTGCACTTTCTGCCTCAGGCACCGCCTTGGGAGCCAATGCGCAGGAGACCGTTCGCCCTCATGGCTTTGCCCCATGCATGACCATCGCGATCTCGCCGGGCTGCAGGCCCGCTCGCTCAGGCTGCAGGAGTGGATCCGCAAGCAGACCTACTCGCCGGAGAACGAGAAGGTGCTGCGCCGGTTCTCGGAATGGGAGGCGGCAGAGTTCATTCTGAGGGTCTCGCCGGAGGCGCTGAGGGCCGCGCTCGAGGCCGATCCCGCCCTGCCCCGCGGCCGCGCCGCCGATGGCGGCGAGGCGCCCGCCAAGGCCGGGCCCTTCGGCGGGCAGCGGTGGTTTTCCTTCGAGGAGATCGAGGCGCTGCGCGCCGCGCTCAAGCCCGAGGGCCGGGACCTGCGCCCTGCCCGGCCGTCCAGCAAACGCGCCGTCCGGGCCGCTGTCGCCAACTTCAAGGGCGGCGCCGGCAAGTCCACCGTGGCGCTGCACTACGCCCATGCCGCGGCGCTCGACGGCTACCGGGTGCTGCTGGTGGACTGCGACCCGCAGGCCACCCTCTCCCACGCCATGGGCCTCACCGAGACTGCAGAAGACGCCACCGTCTGGGGGATCATGGCCCGGGACCTCGCCCGCGAGACCCGGCGCATGAACGCCGCCCCCGCCGCCGCCGCCTCGGGCCTCAAGCCCCCCGAACGAAAGATCCCCGAGGCCATCGCGGAGATGGGGCTCGAAACCCGGGACCCCGCGGACTTCATCCGCCCCACCGCCTGGCCGGCGATCGACATGATCCCCTCCTGCGCCAACGCCGCCTTCGTGGAGTTCGCCACCGCCCAGTACCGCCACCTCAACCCCGACTGGGCCTTCTTCGCCGCCCTCTCCCGCTACCTGGACGGGCTCACGGACGACGCCTTCGACCTGATCCTCTTCGACTGCCCCCCGGCCATCGGCTACCAGTCCATGAACGCCGTCTTCGCCGCCGACGCCCTGATCATTCCGACGGGCCCGGGCTACTGGGAGTACGATTCTACAACGTCCTTCATCGGCCAGCTCTCCGAGGCCCTCGAAGACCTCGCCGCCGGCCAGGACAGTTTTGAAACCGGCCGCGTCCCCCTCCCCAAGCAGTTCGCTGCGTTAAAAGTCCTTCTGACCCGCTACGAGCCCGGCAACGCCCTGCACGAGGCCATGCGCGGCGCCTTCCAGCAGGTCTTCAGGGACCGCCTCTGCGAGCACGCCGTCGAGCACACCCGCGCCGTCGAGCAGTCCGGCCGCTTCCTCTGCTCGGTCTACGAGATGGACTACCGGGACATGACCCGCGAGACCTGGAAGCGCGCCCGCCGCAGCTTCGACAGGGCCTGGGCGGAGTTCCACGGCGTGATGCTGGAGGCCTGGGAGGCGATCGAGGCGACGCCGGAGCGTTTCCCCGCGGGGAAAGGCCTCCTAGGACAGGAGGGTTCGGGGGCGTCGACACCTCAGAAAACCTCAGATTCCGAAACGCTCCAGACCTCGCCGGAGGACGCGGCATGAGCCGGCGGAAACTCTTCGACATCGACCTGCCGCCCGAGGACGCCGCGCCCGCGCCGGCGCCGCAAGGGCAGGGCGCGCCTGAGACGAAATCCGGAGCCAAATCCGGGGGGCCGGGCCGCGGCCCCATGGCCTCGGCCGTGCGCGACACCGCCCGCTCCCTGCGCGAACGGGCCGAGATCGAGGCCGGCGTCCGGGCCGAGAACGACGCTCTCGCCGCCGAGCTGGTGCGCCTGCGGGCCGAGGGGCTGGCCGTCGAACGCCTCCCCCTCGACCTGATCGACACCTCCAAGCTCGTGCGCGACCGGCGCATGGACGCCGCGCCCCAGGTGGAGGACCTCAAGCGCTCGCTGCTGGACGTGGGCCTCTCCAACCCCATCCGCGTCGAACGCGCCGGCGAGCGCTACGAGCTGATCCAGGGTTGGCGGCGCCTGCAGGCGTTCAGGGCGCTGCTGGAGGAGACCGGCGAGCCGGACTGGGCCGCCATCCCCGCCGCGGTGGAGGCCGAGGGCGGCGACCTCGACACGGCCTACCGCCGCATGGTCGACGAGAACCTCGTGCGCGAGGACATCTCCTTCGCCGAAATGGCCGAGCTCGCCCGCCGCTACGCCGACGACCCGCGCACGGAGGCGGAGTCCGCGGACGAGGCCGTCTCGGTCCTCTACCTCTCGGCGTCCTCCCAAAAACGCTCCTACATCCGCGCCTTCGCGCAGCTGCTGGAGGCGGCGGGGGGCGCTTTGAAATTCCCCGAGGCGTTGCCGCGCTCCCTGGGTCTGGAGCTGCGCCGCGTGCTGTCGGAGACGGGCGAGGAGGGGGCGGAGACCCTGCGCCAGGGCCTCGCCATGGTCCCGAGCCGCGGGCCGGAGCAGGAGCTGGAGATTCTCAGGACATTCCTGCGCATCGCCGAGCGTTCCGACGCGGTGCTGGACCCGGAGGATGGGGCGCCGGCGGCGGCGGGGGGCGGAGACTCGAACGAGGATCTTTCGGCCATGCTCGCCATCGTCAGGGGAGAGCCGACCTCATCGCCGCCGTCGACGGCGCCGAGCGGCCCCGGCGCGCCGCGGACGAGCGCGGGCGGGCAGGGCGCCGGCGCCTCCGCGTCCGTCTCAAGCGAGGAGGGTCCGCTGGAGGTCCGGGTCTCGCTGGCCGGCATCGCGGGCATGGACGGCCGCTCCGACGTCCTGCGCTGCACCTTGCGGGAGGGGCGGGTGAAGCTGACCGGCCCGGCGGTGGCGCCCGAGCTCGACGAAGACCGCCTCCGCCGCGCCGTCCAGGCTTTTTACAAGACGCTGCTGGAGTAGGGCGGGGAAGGCCTTTCCCCGCAGGGAACGGTCAGCGGACATTCATTTTCGCTGCGGCGCCGAAACACTGCTTTGAAAGTCGTTCATTTTGGTTTAATTTTTCGCCAGTGATTCAGATGGGGACCTCAGCATGATCCGCACCGCTTCGACCGCCGCGCTCGCCGGCCTGCTGCTCGCCGCGGCGCCGGCCCAGGCCGTGACCACGACCGCGATCGCCGCGGGCGGAGGAGCGAACGGCGATATCGGTGGCGTGAACGTCAATCCCGTCGGCGAGGACGCCGTTCAGGGAACCGCGACTGTCACCGTAATGGGCAACCCAGCCTCCACCACGGACTACCGGATCGCCTTCTCCGACAATCCTGTGACCGCCTGGATCGAGTTCACCACTTCGTCCACCTTCGACCTGCTTCTTGTGGATTTCGAGGACAACGCCTCCGGCGGCTCCGACGTCACGGGCTATCTGCTCGACCGGATCGGGACGCCCAATACGCGGCTGACCACGGAGACGGCGTTCTGCGGCGATGCCGTGGGCTTCGCCGACGCCGGATGCAACCTGATCGCCGACGGGGACGCTGCGGGCGGCAATGTCGGCCTGGCGACCAAGGACGCGGCCTCGCCGGTTGTTCTGCTGTCGAACCTGATGGCGGGCAGCTACCGTCTGGGTCTTTTCGATAGCGCGACGCCGAACCCTGGCTCCGCCACCTTCCGCGTTTCCGAGGTTCCCGCGCCGATGGCCGGCCTGATGCTGGTCAGCGCGCTCGGCCTGTGGCGGGTGGGCTCGCGCAAGTCCGCCTGAGCCTCGGGACGTCCGCTTGTTGAAAGGCCCCGTTTCGGCGGGGCCTTTTGCGTTGCGAGGCGGGGCTGCACGGCGAAGGGACGGAGCCTTTCCCCGCTGGGAATGTTCATCTGGAATTCAGAGACTGAGCCGCTGACGCCTTCCCCGCGGATACCGTTCCGCGGGGAAGGCGGACCGTCGGATGCCATCCGCCGCCGGCGACGCGACCCTCGGTGCAGGGTCCGCGGCGAGCGGACGAAGCGCCATGGGGAAGCGCCTCCGACGGTCGTCTCGGCGGCGGCGCCTCGCGCAGGGACTCGCCCCGGGGCCGGGGCGGGCCGTCCTTGGGGGGACGGGAGCGCGGAAGGGGGCGGGGGCGCTTCGGCGCCTCGCCGGGCCGGACGTGAAAGAGCGGATCGCCGGACGCACGAGGCTGAAAAGAA
>JBCCPD010000189.1:0-7169 GCA_039025075.1 Pseudomonadota bacterium
CCTCGTCGAACGTGCGTTTTGCCGGCTGAAGGACTTCCGCAGGGTCGCCACGCGGTACGACCGGCTCGCCGCCACATGCTCCGCAGCCATCGCGCTCGCCGCCATCATCGCTTGGTGGATATGAGTCTTGGCCCTAGGCGATGGCCCCATGCCCCGGACGGCGCTCCACGGTTCTATCTGAGATGGTCCATGGTCCCTCGGCCGGCAGGTCAAGGTTCTCGTCGTTGAGAAGCGAGGGTTCCCGCGCGCCCTTTCTTCCTCATGCGGCCGCCTCAAAACGAAGACGCTCATGGCGGCATGGAGCGTCCACCGAACGGACCATCCACCAAGAGCCATGCTCTGTTCCACGGTCAGGCCCGGCCGATCGCCGGACGCTTTCGCTCCGCCGGGCCGGCGACGCATCGACCAAGCCGCGGCCTCTTCAGGACATGGCCAGAGGCGCCATGCTGATCGCGGATCCGCCAATGACGAGCCTGCAATCCGCGACATCGCCGCTTCGCGCCGCGCTTGGGCGAACGCACCGCGACGGATCGGTCCCAAAGACAGCTTGAGCCCATCGTCCTGGGTCCGCCCCCGGCGCAACCCAGTCATGCGCCACGTTAACGGCCTGAGACGGCTGATAGGCCCCCCTATGCGATTCGATCGATCCCTGGCCGTCTTTTTCGCCGCGATCGAGATCCCCGTCATCCGCATTCGACCGGCTTGACGAGAGGCTGCTCCCAAGCGACCGACGGTTCCGCGACAGCGGGTTCTGCAGCAGGGTCGGAAAGCGGGAGCGTCCCGACCTCCCCGGCCTCGCCGCAAGCGCCGCGCGCGGCCACCCGGCCGGGCCGGCCGCTCCCGCGCGGCGCCTGCGGCCCCTCGCGACGGCCGGCCCCGGGGCCGAGGGGGGTCGATCCCCCCGAGGCGCCGAGCCTGCGGAACGGCCGCCCTCTTCCGCCCGCTCGCGGCGCCATGCTACCCGAAAGGTCATGAGAGCCGCGCCCTCCAGCCCCGCCTCGACGCCCGATGCAGGCGCCGCCGTCACGCCGATGATGGCGCAGTACCTGGCCATCAAGGACCGGCATCCGGACGCGCTTTTGTTCTACCGGATGGGCGACTTCTACGAGCTGTTCTTCGACGACGCGGTGGAGGCCGCCGCCGCCCTCGACATCGCGCTCACCAAGCGCGGCAAGCATTTGGGGCGCGGCATCGCCATGTGCGGCGTGCCGGCGCATTCCCACGAAAGCTACCTGCTGCGGCTGATCCGAAAGGGCTTCCGCGTCGCCGTCTGCGAGCAGCTGGAGGACCCGGCCGAGGCCAGGAAGCGCGGCCACAAGGCCGTGGTGAAGCGCGACGTGGTGCGTCTGGTGACCCCGGGCACGCTGACCGAGGACGCTCTGCTCGACGCCCGCTCCCACAACTACCTCGCCGCCTGGACGGAGATCCGGGGCGAGGGCGCGGCGGCCTGGTGCGACGTCTCCACCGGCGATCTGCATGCCGCGCCCTGCCCCCGCGCGGCCCTGGGGCCGCTGCTCGCCCGGCTCGCCCCGTCGGAGGTGCTGATCCCCGAGGACCGGGACGGCGACGCTGCGCTGGCCGAGCGGATAGAGGAGGCCGACGCCGTGGCGACGCCGCTGTCGCGCGCCAGCTGGGACAGCGAGGGCGCGGCGCAGCGGCTGCAGAGGCTGTTCGGGGTCGCCGCGCTCGACGCGTTCGGCGGGCCGAGCCGGGCGCAGACCTCGGCGCTCGGGGCGCTCGCCGCCTATCTGGAGCTGACGCAGCGCGGGCGGCTGCCCTTGCTCAAGCGGCCCGTGGTGGAGGCGCGCGGCGGGGTCATGCAGATCGACGCCGCCACGCGCCGGAACCTCGAGGTGACGCATGCCATGGCAGGCGGGCGCGAGGGCTCGCTGCTGGGGGCGGTGGACCGCACGGTCTCTCCGGCCGGGGCGCGGCTGTTGGAGACGCGGCTGGCCTCGCCTTCGGCCGATCTGGGGGAGATCGGCGCCCGGCACGACGCCGTAGCGGCCTTGGCGGAGGACCGCGCTCTGGCCGATGCGGCGCGGGAGGCGCTGCGGCGCGCCCCGGACATGGAGCGGGCCTTGTCGCGCCTGGCGCTCGAGCGAGGCGGACCGCGCGACCTCGCGGCCCTGCGCGACGGTCTGGCCGAGGCCGAGGCTCTGGCCGAGCGGTTGGCGGCGGCTGAGGCGCGCCTGCCGGAGCGGCTGCGGACCGCGACCGACGATCTGTCCGGCCGCGGCGGGCTCGCGGCGCTGCTGGACGCGGCCCTCGTGGCCGAACCGCCGGCGCGGCTGAGCGAGGGAGGCGCGGCGGCGCCGGGCCATGACCCGGAGCTCGACGAGGCGCGGCGTCTGCGCGACGAGGGCCGCGGCGTGATCGCCGGGCTGCAGGCGGGCTATGCCGAGGAGGCGGGCGTTCCGGCCCTGAAGATCAAGCACAACAACGTGCTGGGCTATTTCATCGAGACCACCGCGGTTCATGCGGAAAAGATGCTAGCCCCGCCGCTGAGCGAGCGGTTCATTCATCGCCAGACCCTCGCCAACGCGGTGCGCTTCACCACGGTGGAGCTGTCGGATCTGGAGACGCGCATCCTCAACGCCGGCGCGCGGGCGCTGGAGATCGAGCGACGGATCTTCGACGCCCTGCGCGAGGCCGCGCTGGCCGAGGCGCCGGGCATCGCCGCCGCCGCCCGCGCCTTGGCGGAGATCGACCTGAGCGCCGGCTTCGCGCAGCTGGCGGCGGAGGCCGATTGGACCCGTCCGCGCATGGAGGCGTCGCGCGTCTTCGAGATCGAGGGCGGCCGCCATCCGGTGGTGGAGCAGGCGCTGCGCCGCCAGGGCGCGGCCTTCACGCCCAACGATCTCGATCTGTCGGCGGACGGGGACGGGGCTCAGCCGGCCCTGCTGCTCACCGGGCCGAACATGGCCGGCAAATCCACCTTTCTGCGGCAGAACGCGCTCATCGCGCTGCTGGCCCAGGCCGGGGCCTTCGTTCCGGCCGTCTCGGCCCGGCTCGGACTGGTGGATCAGCTGTTCTCCCGCGTGGGCGCGGCGGACGATCTGGCGCGCGGACGCTCCACCTTCATGGTGGAGATGGTGGAGACGGCGGCGATCCTGAACCAGGCCGGGCCGGGCGCGCTGGTGATCCTCGATGAGATCGGCCGCGGCACGGCGACGTATGACGGTCTTTCGATCGCCTGGGCGTCGCTGGAGCATCTGCATGACGTCAACCGCTGCCGCACGCTGTTCGCCACGCATTATCATGAGCTTACCGCCCTGGCCGGCCGCCTGGCCGGCCTGCGCAACGCCACCATGGCGGTGCGCGAGTGGGAGGGCGAGGTGATCTTCCTGCACGAGGTGCGCCCCGGCGCCGCCGACCGGTCCTACGGGGTTCAGGTCGCCCGCCTCGCCGGCCTGCCGCATGCGGTGGTGGAGCGCGCGCGCGCGGTGCTCGAGGCGCTCGAGACCGGGGAGAGGGAGGCGGGCGGCGGGGCCCGCGCGAAGGCGCTGATCGACGATCTTCCCCTGTTCTCGGCCGCCGCCGCGGCGCCGGGGCCCCTCGCGCCCGCCCCGGCGGGCCCCTCGCCGGTCGAGGCGAGGCTGAGGGAGACCGACCCCGACGCGCTGAGCCCGCGCGACGCGCTCGATCTGATCTATGCGCTTCGGGCCCTTGCCGACGGAACGGCCGCTCGCTAAGCGCGGCAGGCCGGTTGACAAGCCCGTGAAGCCTCGGGTTTGTGGAGCCCGCGACAAAAACGACAACCCCAATCGCGACAGTGGAGGTTCTGCGTGAAGAAGGACGAACTCGTCTCCGCCCTGGCCGAGGCCAGCGGAGAGACCAAGGCTTGCGTCGGCGCGGTTCTGGGCGCCCTCGCCTCGGTGAGCGAAAGCGCCCTCAAGGGCGGCAAGGCCGTGTCCCTGCCCGGCATCGGCAAGCTCGAAGCCGCCGAGCGCCCCGCTCGCGAAGTGCGCAATCCCCAGACCGGCGAGAAGAAGATGGCGGAGGCGCATATGGCGCCGAAGTTCAAGTTCTCGATGCCGTTCAAGGCCGCAATCCGCGGCTGAACCCTCGCGTCGAAGGACCGGCCCGGCGGGTCGCCGCCCGAACGGGCCGTCCCTTCGCGCAAGGAAAAGACCCCGACCGCCGCGGGAGACTGTAGGAACGGGCGTCGGAGCGGCGCCTAGCCCTGCAGGCTGCGCGGCGACGTCTTGCGTGACAGCGTGGCGCCGGCCTCGGCCTGCGCATGCTCCGGCCCTTCCGGCCGGGTCCAGATGAAGAGCATCACCAAGCTCAGGGTCAGGGCCTGCAGGCCCCGCACCCAGGCCGGCGCGCCGAAGAACACCGACCCGAAGAAGGCGAGGACGACGGACCAGGTCGCCAGCCTCTTGCCGCGGCGACCGATGGCCTTGTGCTCGCGCCAGTCGCGCAGGGCGGGGCCGAAGCGCGGGTGGGTCACCAGCCAGCCGTGCAGCCGCGCCGAGGAGCGGGCGAAGCAGAACGCGGCGAGGATCATGAACGGCACCGTCGGCACGAGCGGCAGCACGACCCCGATCAGGCCGCACAGAAGGCTAAGCAGCCCGGCGGTGAGCCATACGTAGCGCATGAGCGGATGTTAGCGCGGCCCCGCAGGGTTGCGAGGCGCGCGCGACCGGCGGCTCAGACCAGCAGCTCCCGCAGCAACGCGTCGAGCAGAGGCCTGCCCTGCGCCGTCGCCGCCAGGCGAGCGCCGCTCAGAACGAGCAGGCCGTCCTCGATCAGCGGATCCAGCCGCGCCGGATCCGGCGGCGCGCCGGCAAGGCGGGCGTAGCGGTCCAGATCCGCGCCCTCGGCCAAGCGCAGGGCCATCATCAGATACTCGATCGCCTGGTCTTCGAGCGAGATCGCCTCGCAGGCGAAGGCCGCGGGGCCGGCCGCCGCCGCCTCCAGCCAGGCGTCCGGCGCGCGGGCCGTCTCGGTCGCCAGGCGTCGCCCCCCGACCGTCACGCGGCCATGGGCCCCGGGGCCGATGCCGACGTAGTCCCCCTGGCGCCAATAGACGAGATTGTGCCGGCTCTCCGCCCGTCGCGCGGCGTGGTTGGAGACTTCGTAGGCGGGCATGCCCGCCGCCTGGGTCAGATCTTGGGTGATCTCGTACATGTCCGCCGCGCGGGCGTCGGGCGGCAGGCCGCGCAGGCGGCCGCGGGCGTGAAGCCCGCCGAAGGCTGTGCCGGGCTCTATGGTCAGCTGATAGAGGCTCAGATGGTCGACGGCGAGGGCGAGGGCCTCGGCCAGCTCGGCTTCCCACGCTGCGGCGGTCTGATGCTGCCGGGCGTAGATCAAGTCGAAGCTGACCCGGTCGAAGGCGGCGCGGGCGATGTCGAAGGCGGCCCGCGCCTCTGCCGCCGAGTGCATGCGGCCCAGGGCCTTGAGGTCAGGATCGTTCAGCGCCTGCACGCCCATGGAGACGCGGTTGACCCCGGCGGCGGCGTAGGCGGCGAAGCGGTCGGCCTCCACCGAGGTCGGATTGGCCTCCAGCGTGATCTCCGCCCCCTCGTCCAAGCCCCAAAGCGCCTCGGCCGCATCGATGACCGCGGCGACCGTCTGAGGCGGCATCAGGGAGGGGGTGCCTCCGCCGAAGAACAGGGACCGAGCGCAGCGCGGGCCGGTCATTTCCCGCGCGGCCCGCATCTGGGCCACGAGGGCGTCGCGCCAGCGGGCGTGGTCGACCTCGCGCCGGACATGGGAGTTGAAGTCGCAATAGGGACACTTGGCGAGGCAGAAGGGCCAGTGGACGTAGACGGCGAAGCCCGCCGCCTCGGCGTCCGCCGCCGCCGCGTCGGGCGCGGAAAGGGTCGCCGCATCAATCATCGAAAGACACATGGCCGAGCTTGGCCGCGAAGACCCAAAGCAGGCCGATGGCGCCTGCCATGCCGCTCAGCAGCCAGCCCGCGACGATGAAATGCACGAAGAGGCCGGCGAAGAGCACCGCCAGCGGAACCCACCAGCGGCGGGTGAAGCGGAAGCCGGACGGGACCGCCACGCCGCGCGCCTCAGCCGCCGCGATAGGCGGTGGCTTCGATCTCGATCTTCATCTCCGGCGCGATCAGATCGGTGATGATGGCGGTGTTCGGCGGGCGGACGTCCGACAGAGCCTCGCGCACCGCGGGACCGGCCGCCTGCCAATGGGCGGGGTCGGTGGCGAAGGCGCGGATGCGCACGATGTCGGACATCGCGAAGCCCGCCTCCTCCAGCGCGCCGCGGATGGTCTTGAAGCAGTTGCGGGCCTGCGCCTCGGCGCTCTCGGGCAAGGTCATGGTCGCGTAGTCGTAGCCGGTGGTCCCGGCCACGAAGCACCAGTCCCCCTGCACCAGGGCGCGGGAGTAGGCGAACTCCTCCTCGAAAGGAGAACCGGTGGTGATGAGCTTGCGGTCAGGCTTTTCCATGGCGGTCATCAGTCTTCCTCCAGCCGGGCCTTGAGCTTGGCGAAGGCCCCGGCGCGGTGAGAGATGGCGTTCTTGGCGTCTGGATCCATCTCGGCGAAGGTCAGGTCCCTGGGGCCGGCATCGGGCACGAACATCGGGTCGTAGCCATGGCCCCGATCGCCCCGCTTGGGCCAGACGACGCGGCCCGGCGCTTCGCCACGGAAGGCCTCGGCCATCCCGTCGGGCCATGCGAGGCACAGGACGCAGACGAAGCGGGCCGTCCACGGCTCCGCCGCGCCGGTGGCGGCGACAGCGTCGTGGGCGCGGAACATCGCCAGGTCGAAGTCGCGGCCTTCGGGCGTCTCCGCCCAATCGGCCGTGTGCACCCCGGGCGCGCCGCCGATGGCGTCGATCTCGATGCCGCTGTCGTCGCTGAGCGCCGGCAGGTCCGCGGCCCGAGCGGCGGCGAGCGCTTTGAGGGCGGCGTTGCCCTCGAAGGTCTCTTCGGTCTCCTCGGGCACGGGCAGGCCGAGCTCGCCGGCGCTGACCGTCTCAATGCCGTACGGGGCCAGCAAGGCGCGGATCTCCCCCACTTTGCCCTCGTTGTGGGAGGCGACGACCAGCTTCGCGCCGACCGTGCGGGTCACGCGCCGACCGCGGTCTTCTGGGCCTCGACCAGCTGGGCGATGCCGCGGCCGGCGAGGTCGAGCATCTCGTCCAGTTCCGCGCGAGAGAACGTCGCGCCTTCGGCCGAGCCCTGCACCTCCA
>JBCCPD010000190.1:0-7158 GCA_039025075.1 Pseudomonadota bacterium
CGACTATCAGTGCCGGCAGCTGGCCGCGGGCCGCCCCGACGCCGAGGCCGCCTGCGCGGCGGTCGACGACAAGCTGTGGCTGGCGGCGCCGATGACCCGGCTCGAGGCGATGCTGGACAAGGCGGGCGAGGCGCTCGGGCTGCGCTTTCCGCCCTTGCGGACGGTGCGGCGCACCCCGGGCCGGCGCCGGGCCGAGGACGTGCCCGAGGCGCTGATGGCGCGGATCCGGGCGCTGAACCCGGAAGATGCGCGCCTTTATGAGCATGTCTGCGAGTCATTCGACCGCTTGTGACCGCCCCTCCGCCGGGTCTATAGGCCTGCGCGGAGAAACAAACGGAACATGGCGGACCGTAACTGCATGCTTCTCATCACCGACGCCTCGGCGCTGGCCGAGTTCTGCGACCGTTGCGCGGAGCATCCGTACGTCACGGTCGACACGGAGTTCCTGCGCGAGCGCACCTATTGGCCGCAGCTGTGCCTGGTGCAGATGGCGCATCCCGGGGGGGACGACGACGGGTCGGCGGCGCTGATCGATCCTTTGGCGGAGGGCATGGACCTGCAGCCGCTGTTCGATCTGATGACGAACCCGGACGTGGTGAAGGTCTTTCATGCGGCGCGGCAGGATCTGGAGATCTTCTGGCATCTGGGCGGGCTGGTGCCGAGCCCGCTGGTGGACACTCAGGTCGGGGCGATGGTCTGCGGCTATGGCGATCAGGCGGGCTATGAGACGCTGGTGCGCAAGATCTGCAAGCTGGGCTTGGACAAGTCGAGCCGGTTCACCGACTGGACCCAGCGGCCGCTGAGCGACCAGCAGCTGGCCTATGCTCTGGCCGACGTGACGCACCTGCGGGCGATCCACGAGGCGCTGGATGCGGAGCTGGAGCGCACGGGCCGCAAGGCCTGGGTGGCCGAGGAGATGGCGGTTCTGGCCGACCCCGACACCTACCGCAACGATCCGGCGGAGGCCTGGCGGCGGCTGAAGACCCGCTCCTCGAGCCCCAAGTTCCTGGCGGTGGCGCGGGCGCTGGCCGAGTGGCGGGAGCGGCGGGCGCAGGAGAAGGACGTGCCGCGCAACCGTCTGATGAAGGACGACGCGTTGCTGGAGATCGCCTCCAACCGCCCCGAGACGCTGGAGGAGCTGGGCCGCAGCCGGCTGCTGCTGCGCGAGGCGCGCAAGGGCGACGCGGCCAAGGAGATCCTGCAGGCGGTGCAGGACGGTCTGGCGGCGCCGGAGGAGGACGCGCCGACGCCGTCGGGCCCGCCGCGGGGCGCGCGGCCGGCCTCGGGCGCGCTGACCGATCTGCTGAAGGTGCTGCTGAAAAGCCGGGCGGAGCAGCTGCGCGTGGCGCCCAAGCTGCTGGCTTCGTCCGACGATCTGATGCGCATCGCCTCGGAGGACGCGCCGGACGTGCCGGCGATGAGCGGCTGGCGCCGGGCGGCCTTCGGCGAGCTGGCCCTGCAGCTCAAGCGCGGCGAGATCGCGCTGAGCGCGGACCGCGACGGGATCGAGATCGTGGAGTTCGAGGATTAGCGGGTCGCAGGCGCGCCGACCCGCTCGGTCGGCGACGGCTCGCCCCAGACCGCGCGCCGTGACCGGCGGGCGGACGGTCTTGCGGCCGAAGCCAGGTCGGATCGTCGGTCTTTGAAGCGGCTTTTTCGCGGATGTCTTCAGCCGCCGATCGTGGGCGGAGACGGGCCCGACGGGCCCGATCGCGGCGGCGCGGCGCGGGAGCGTTCGGCGTCGGGAGCGTCGGGGTCCGCCGGCGCGAAGCGCAGGGCGGCCGGGGGGCCTTGGGCGGCGAAGACGCGCAGGCCCGCCGCGCCGGAGAGCGTTCGGCGCGGGATCGGGCGCACCGCCTTCACGCGGCGCTGGGCCGGGGCCCCGACGGGCAGGGCCGCGCCGCCGTTCAGCTCGGGCGGGGCGGCGACGAATTCGAAGTCGAGGAACCCGTCCGGCCCCGGCAGACCGTCGTTCAGGGGACGCAGCGCCGGCTGGAACCAGCCTTGGCGCGGGGCGGAGCCGAAGGCGGACAGCAGAACGCCGTTGCGGGTGGTGCCGACCTCCAGCGACTCGATGCTGTCGATCAGAGCGAGCTGAGCGTCGACGAGGCGCGCGGGCGGGGTCGGCGCCTCGGGCTGGGACGGCTCGAGCACCTCGAAGTCGACGTTGTCCGAGATCGTCTCGCAGCCCGAGGCGGCGAGCGCGGCGCCGAAAGCGGCCGCCAGCGCCGCGGCGCGCGCGCGGATCAGGCGTGGATGCGCCATGGACGGGTCCTCCTCCCCGGACGCTGCGGGGCGTTCATCTTCCCGGAGCGCGAGGGACAAAGCCATACCGGCGCGGGAAAGGAAAGGGCGCGGGGAGGGGTCCGGGAGGGCTCGGCCGCGACCCTGCGGGGGCTTGTCCGCCGCCGGGGCGCGGGCTAGCTGGGCTTTGCGGGTTCGAAGGGCGTCGCGCCCTCCAGCCGCCTCGCCGCCTCTCCCGCCGGCCGCCCCGCCGACGCCGCCCAACCAGCGCCGCCCAGCCATCGCCGCCCAGCCATCGCCGCCCAGCCATCGCCGCCCAGCCATCGCCGAAGGATCGCACCGGACCATGACCGCCGCCCCGCCCGACTTCGAGGAGATCGCCGAGAGCTTCGAGTTCCTCGACGATTGGGAGGATCGCTACGGCTACGTCATCGAGCTGGGCAAAGCGATGGAACCGCTGGAGCCGGCGCTGAAAGGGCCGGAGACCAAGGTGGACGGCTGCGCCAGCCAGGTCTGGATCGTGCCGCGGCTGGAGGACGGCGCGTCGGGCGCGGCGCCCAGGCGGCTGCATTTCGACGGCGACAGCGACGCGCTGATCGTGCGCGGCCTGATCGCCATCCTGCGCGCGCTGTATTCGGGGCGCACGGCGGCGGAGATCCTGGCGACGGACGCCGAGGCCGCGCTGGCGCGGCTGGGGCTCAACGAGCAGCTCAGCTCCCAGCGGTCGAACGGGCTGCGGGCGATGGTCAAGCGGCTGCGCGATCTGGCCGAGGCGGAGCGGACGGCCGGCGCCTGAGCGCGAAATCGTAAAGCACGTCGCGTTTTCGGACGGTTGCGTCGCCTTTTCGGCTCGCCCTCGCGTCGGCGTGCCGTTATATCCGAGGGTTGCAGCGGCAAGGGAACGCGCGGATGTCCGACGAGGAAGACGACATCGTCCTCAGCGAGCTGAACGACGAGGATCTCGTTCAGCAGATGCATGACGACCTCTATGACGGTCTCAAGGAGGAGATCGAGGAGGGGGTCAACCTGCTGCTGGAGCGCGGCTGGACCCCCTATGACGTTCTGACCCAGGCGCTGGTGGCCGGCATGACCATCGTCGGCAACGATTTCCGCGACGGGATCCTGTTCGTGCCCGAGGTGCTGCTGGCGGCCAACGCCATGAAGGGCGGGATGGCGATCCTGCGCCCGCTGCTGGCGGAGACCGGCGCGCCGCGGATGGGCAAGATGGTCATCGGCACGGTGAAGGGCGACATCCACGACATCGGCAAGAACCTGGTGGGCATGATGATGGAGGGCGCGGGCTTCGACATCGTCGATCTCGGCATCAACAACCCGGCCGAGGCCTATATCGAGGCGCTGGAGAAGGAGGACGCTCAGATCCTGGGGATGAGCGCGCTTCTGACCACGACCATGCCTTACATGAAAGTGGTGATCGATCAGCTGATCGAGCAGGGCAAGCGCGAGCAGTACATCGTGATGGTCGGCGGCGCCCCGCTGAACGAGGAGTTCGGCAAGGCCATCGGCGCCGACGCCTATTGCCGCGACGCCGCCGTGGCGGTGGAGACGGCCAAGAAGCTGGTCGCCGCCCGCAAGCACAACCAGGCCGCGGTGGCCTGACGCCCGGCGCGCGCGCCATGGCGGGTCTGCCCCACGACGAGATCCTGACGCGCGAGGGCGCCGCGGTGGAGGCCGGGGCGCCCTCGTCGCGTCAGGGGGCTCGTTCGGGGGCGCATTCGGGGGCGCCGCCGGTGGTGGTGATCGCCTGCGGGGCGCTGGCGCGGGAGATCCTGGCGGTGCTCAAGAGCGGCGGCTGGGGCCATGTGGCGCTGCGCTGCCTGCCGGCGGACCTGCACCTGCGGCCCGAAAAGATCCCCGATGCGGTGGAGGCGGCGGTGGGCGAGGCGCGGGCGGACGGCGCGGGGTCCGTGTTCGTCGCTTATGCCGATTGCGGCACCGGCGGGCTGCTGCAGGCCCGCTGCGCGGCGCTCGGGGTCGAGATGATCGCGGGGCCGCACTGCTATTCCTTCTTCGACGGGAACGACGCCTTCGCGGCGCGGGGCGACGCGGAGATGCGGTGCTTTTTCCTGACCGATTTCCTGGTGCGGCAGTTCGAGGCCTTCGTCTGGAAGCCCATGGGCTTCGACCGCCATCCCGAGCTGATCGAGATGATGTTCGGCGGCTACGAGACGCTGGTGCATCTGGCGCAGGTGGAGGACGCGGGTCTGGACGCCAAGGCGCGGGAAGCGGCGGCGCGGTTGGGGCTGGCCCATGAGCGGCGCTTCACCGGCTATGGCGACCTGGCGCCGTTTCTGGCGAAGGCGGCGGGCGGCTGAGCGGGGTCGCGTGGCTCGGCGGTCGCCCGGCTCGGCGGCCGTCTCTCTCGGCTGTCATGGGGCGCGCTTCGCCTGGCGCGGGGCATTTGAAAGCGTGACGGCGCCGCCCGGCTCCGGGGGCCCGGGACGTCCGGGCGGAGGGAGCGGGGCGGCGCCGGCGGGCCGTTGCGGGGGGCGGACGGCGCTTCGGTGGACGCGTCGGGTCTCGGCGGGGGGTCTCGGGCCGCGCCGCCCGCTGCGGGCGGCGCCGAGGCGTCGGATCAGTCTTCGACGATGCGCAGGCGCGGACGCGCGCGCCCGTCGGCATCGCCGCGCGGCGCATCGGGGTTGCCCTCGATGGCGGTGAGCTTGGGCGCCGGTTCGGCCCGCGGGGCGCGCGCGAAGCCGGCGCGCGGCTCGGCGAAGCCTTCGACCGGAACCGGGGCGGGCACGCGCGGGGCCGGCGCGGCGGGCGCGGGCAGGCCGGAGAGCAGGTCCTCTTGCAGCGGCGAGACGCGGGTTCCCAGGGAGCGCAGGCGCAGAGGTCCGGCGGGGCGGGAGCGGCGCTCCGCCTCCAGGAAGTTGACGCAGCCGATGACGCGCGCCATCTCGCCCATTTCTGAGTAGAGCGGCAGGAAGATCGCCTCGCCGGCCCAGTCGACGCCCTGGGCGTCGGTGGCGCGCAGGCGCATGACGCCGCAGCCGGGCGTCTGAAGGACGCGGGCGGCGATGTCGGCGGCCTCGCTTTCCTGCCCCGGAACCATGAGCGTTTCGACCATCATGCCGCGCAGCTCCATGCCGAGGAGCTCGCACAGGCCGGTTCCGGCGAGGCGGAAGCGGGTCTGACCGCCTTCGAGATGCTCGAGAATGAACATGGTCTCGAGGCCGCCGGCGATGCGGCGCGGGTCGACTTCGGACCGGGACGGGGCGTCGCGGCCGGCGCGAAGCTCGTTCCAATACGCGTAAAGGGCCTGGGTGCTGGGATGTTCCATGACGCGCTCGATTTTCCGATAGTTCCTTATCATTTCACACGCTTCCCTTCCAGCGCGGCCCCTCGCCGCGTACGCTTGATCCAAAGTTTCGCTCAAGTCCGTGTCGTCTTCGAAACGCAATTTAGCGAATCTTTTTCGGAATGCTTGGAAACTCATCCTTAATCGGGACCGCGATCAAGGTGAACGAAGAATGACTAAAATTGCGCGCGTTCGGCGGTCGGGACGCTAAACGGGGCGCGTTGCGGCGGGGCGCGGCGCTCGGCTAGGGTCCGCGGCGTCGGTTCGACGATCAAAGCACGAGAGGCGCGATGCGCAGCATGACCGGCTTCGCCGCCCGCGAGGGCCGCGACGAGAGCGTGACCTGGCGGTGGGAGCTGCGCTCGGTCAACGGGCGGGGGCTCGACCTGCGCTGGCGAGGGCCCGAGGGGCGCGACGGCGTGGAGGCGAAGTTCCGCGCCGCGGCGGCGGAGGTGCTGGCGCGCGGGTCGGTCAACGTCTCGCTGCGGTTGAGCAAAGCGCCGGGGGCGCCGAGCCTGCGGGTGGACGCGGAGGCCTTGGCGCTGGCGCTGTCGGCGGCGCGCGAGGCGGCCGGCGCGGCCGAGGCGGCGGGCTTCGCGGTGCAGCCCCTGAGCGTGGAGGCGCTGCTGTCGCGGCCGGGCGTTCTGACCTCGGCCGAGGCGGAGCCGGATCCGGCGCAGCGGGCGGCGCAGGACGCGTTGATCCTGGCGGACGGGGAGGCGGCGCTGGAGGAGATGGCGGCCTCGCGCGCCGCCGAAGGGGCGCAGCTGGCGCAGATCCTGACCGCTCAGGTGGATCGGATCGAGGCGCTGACCGGGCAGGCCGAAGCGGCGGCGGCCCGGCGGGCGGCGGCGGCGGGGCCGGCCTTGACCCGCAAGGTCGAGGCGCTGATCGAGGCGGGCGCGCCGGCCGAGCTGGGGCCCGAGCGGCTGGCGCAGGAGCTGGCGCTGCTGGCGGTGAAGGGCGACGTGCGCGAGGAGCTGGACCGGCTGGGCGCCCATGTCGCGGCGGCGCGGGCGCTGATCGCCTCCGAAGGGCCGGTCGGGCGCAAGTTCGAGTTCCTGGTGCAGGAGTTCAACCGGGAGGCCAACACCCTGTGCTCCAAGGCCGATTTTTCGGAGCTGACCGCCCTGGGCCTGGAGCTGAAGACGGTGATCGATCAGATGCGCGAGCAGGCGGCGAATGTCGAGTGAGGCCGCGCGGGCGTCCGAGGGGCGCCGGAGGGGACTTCTTTTCATCCTCAGCTCGCCCTCCGGGGCCGGCAAGTCGACGATTTCGCGCCGGCTGCTGGCCGACGACGCGGAGTTCGACTTTTCGATCAGCGTGACCACGCGCCCGCCCCGGCCTGGCGAGGAGGATGGGCGCGAATACCTCTTCCGCTCCCGCGAGGCGTTCGAGGCGATGGTCGCGGCCGGCGAGCTGCTGGAACATGCGGAGGTCTTCGGCAACTTCTACGGCACGCCGCGGGCGCCAGTGGAGGCGAGCCTGGAGGCCGGGCGCGACGTTCTGTTCGACGTGGACTGGCAGGGCGGCCAGCAGCTGCGCAATTCGGCGCTGCGCGACGCGGTGGCGAGCGTGTTCATCCTGCCGCC
>JBCCPD010000191.1:0-7141 GCA_039025075.1 Pseudomonadota bacterium
GCGCGACGCGGGCGCGCGCGCCCGGCGGCTCGTTCATCTGGCCGTAGACCAGGGCCACCTTGGACTCGGTCAGGTTGTCGATGTTGATGACGCCGGACTCGATGAACTCGTAGTAGAGGTCGTTGCCCTCGCGCGTCCGCTCGCCCACGCCCGCGAAGACCGAGAAGCCCGAGTGCACCTTGGCGATGTTGTTGATCAGCTCCTGGATCAGCACGGTCTTGCCGACGCCCGCGCCGCCGAAGAGGCCGATCTTGCCGCCTTTGGCGTAGGGGGCCAGCAGATCGATGACCTTGATGCCGGTGACCAGCACCTCGGAGGTCGTGGACTGGGCGGCGAAGCTCGGCGCCTCCTGGTGGATGGCGCGGGTTTCGGAGGTCTCGACGGCACCCTTCTCGTCGATCGGGTCGCCGACGACGTTCATGATCCGGCCCAGGGTCGCGTCGCCGACCGGCACGCTGATCGGACCGCCCGTGTCGGTGACCTTCTGGCCGCGCACGAGACCCTCGGTCGAGTCCATGGCGATGGTGCGCACGGTGTTCTCGCCCAGATGCTGGGCGACCTCCAGAACGAGGCGCACGTCGCCGTTCTTCGTCTCGAGCGCGTTGAGAATGGCGGGAAGGCCGTCCTCGAACTGCACGTCGACGACGGCGCCGATGACCTGCGTGATCTTGCCGTTGGCCATTTTGGTCTCCGTCTTCTTTGCCTTGGCGCGGGGCGCCGTGCGTCTGCGGGCCGGCGCCGGCTCAGGCGTCGGTCAATTCTAGTCGTCTTTCCACGCGGGAGAGGCGCTCGTCGAACCGGTCCATCCGACCGTTCAACGCGCCGAGCTGAATCGTCTGTTGGCCCAACATGCCTTCGATCGCGCTGATGCGCACCTTCACGTCCCCCATGTCGGCGCGCAGCTCCTGCATATCGGCATGCAGGCGTCGCAGCATCTCGATCACCATGTTCTCAGGCTCGGACATGCCGCGATCCTATCAAAGCGCTTCGGCGCCCGCGATGATTTCGATGAGCTCGGTGGTGATCGCCGCCTGGCGGGAGCGGTTGTATTCCAGCGTCAGCCGGTCGATCAGATCGCCGGCGTTTCGGGTCGCGTTGTCCATGGCGGACATGCGCGCGCCCTGCTCCGACGCGGCGTTCTCCAGCAGCGCGGTGAATATCTGGGTGGCGATGGCGCGGGGGAGCAGATCGGCGAGGATCGCCTCTTCCTCAGGCTCATACTCGTAGAGGACCGAGGGGCCGGCCTCCTCTTCCGTCTGCCCGCCGAACTGGGCCGGGATGATCTGCTGCGCCGTCGGGATCTGGGAGATCACGGACTTGAAGCGATTGAAGAACAGCGTCGCGACGTCGAACTCGCCCTCGGCGAAGCGGCCGAGCACGTCCTGCGCGACGGACTGCGCCGTCGCGTAGTCGATGCGCTTCACCTCGGCCAGATCCACATGGTCGACCATGTAGTCCCTGAACTCGCGGCGCAGCTGCTCCCGCCCTTTGCGGCCCACGGTCAGGATCTTGACCGTCTTGCCCTGGGACAGCAGCTCGTTGATCCGGATCCGCGCCAGACGCACGATGGTGGAGTTGAAGCCGCCGCAAAGCCCCCGCTCGGAGGTCGCGACGATCAGCAGATGAGTCTGATCCGCTCCGGACCCGGCCATCAGCTTGGGCGCGGTGTCGGGGTTCGCGCCCTCGGCCAGACGGCTCAGCACGCTGTCGAGGCGGTCGGCATAGGGCCGAGCGGCCTCAGCCGCCTCCTGCGCCCGGCGCAGCTTGGCCGCGGCGACCATCTGCATCGCCTTGGTGATCTTCCGGGTCGACTTGACCGAGTTGATCCGGTTTTTCAGGTCCTTGAGGCTGGGCATGCCGTCCCTCGGGTCAGGTGCGCGTCAGGGGTCGGAAGGGCTCAGGAAAAGCCCTTCTTGAACTCCTCGATCGCGCCCTTGATCTTGTCGGCGATGCCGCCTGCGATCTTTTGGTCGTTGGTTTCGATCTCGTCCAGAAGCGCCTGGTGCTTGCCGCGCAGATGGGCCAGCAGCCCGCTCTCGAACCGGGTGACGTCGCCCACGGCCACGTCATCCACGAACCCTTCCGTGCCCGCGAAGATCACGCAGACCTGCTCGGCATTGGTCAGGGGCGAGTACTGCGCCTGCTTCAGCAGCTCCGTCAGCCGGGCGCCGCGGTTCAGCAGGCGCTGAGTGGCGGCGTCGAGGTCCGACCCGAACTGCGCGAACGCCGCCATCTCGCGATACTGGGCCAGCTCCAGCTTGATGGACCCCGCGACCGACTTCATCGCCTTGGTCTGTGCCGAGGACCCCACGCGCGACACCGACAGACCGGTGTTCACCGCCGGGCGGACGCCTTGGTAGAACAGCTCGGTCTCCAGAAAGATCTGGCCGTCGGTGATGGAGATCACGTTGGTCGGGATGAACGCCGACACGTCGCCGGCCTGCGTCTCGATGATCGGCAGAGCGGTCATCGACCCGGCGCCGAAGTCCTCGTTCATCTTCGCCGCGCGCTCCAGCAGGCGGGAGTGCAGGTAGAACACGTCGCCCGGATAGGCCTCGCGGCCCGGCGGACGGCGCAGCAGCAGCGACATCTGGCGATAGGCGACGGCCTGCTTTGACAAGTCATCGTAGATGATCAGCGCGTGCATGCCGTTGTCGCGGAAGTACTCCGCCATGGTGCAGGCCGAATAGGGCGCGAGGTACTGCATCGGCGCCGGGTCCGATGCCGTCGCCGCCACGACCACCGAGTATTCGATGGCCCCGGTTTCCTCCAGCTTCTTCACCAGCTGCGCGACGGTGGACCGTTTCTGTCCGACCACGCAGTAGACGCAGTAGAGCTTCTTGCTCTCGTCGTCGCCGGCGGCGTCGTTGTAGCTTTTCTGGTTGAGGATCGCGTCCAGCGCCACGGCGGTCTTGCCGGTCTGCCGGTCGCCGATGATCAGCTCCCGCTGGCCGCGGCCGATCGGGATCAGCGCGTCGATGGCCTTGAGGCCCGTCGCCATCGGCTCATGCACGGATTTGCGCGGGATGATGCCCGGCGCCTTCACGTCGGCGCGCATGCGCTTGTCGGCCTCGATGGGCCCTTTGCCGTCCAGCGGGGCGCCCAGCGCGTCCACCACGCGGCCCAGCAGGCCCTTGCCCGTCGGCACATCCACGATCGCGCCGGTGCGCTTCACCGTGTCGCCTTCCTTGATGTCCCGGTCGTCGCCGAACAGCACGATGCCGACGCTGTCCGTCTCCAGGTTCAGCGCCATGCCGCGCAGACCGCCGGGGAACTCCACCAGCTCGCCGGCCTGAACCTGATCGAGCCCATGCACGCGAGCGATGCCGTCGCCGACGCTCAGCACCGAGCCGACCTCGGCGACTTGAGCCTCCTGGCCGAAGTTCTTGATCTGGTCCTTGAGGATCGCAGAGATTTCAGCGGCTTGGATGCTCATATCACCCCACCTCTCTCATGGCGTTTTGCAGGGCCGAAAGCTTCGAGCGGATCGAGGTGTCGATCAATTTCGAGCCGACCTTCACGACTAGACCGCCGATGAGGCTCTCATCGACGGCGGTTTCCAGCTTCACGTCCCGGCCCACGCTCTGCTTCAAGGCGGCCGACAGCGCGGTCATCTGCTTCTTCGTCATCGGCTGGGCGGAGGTCACCTCCGCCGTCACTTCGCCCCGACGCTCCGCCATCATGCGGGCGTAGACCGTGCACAGCGCGCCGAGGGCGAACAAACGCCGGTTCTGCGCCATCAACCCGATCACGTTGCCCGTCAGCGGCGTCAGCTTCATCTTCGTCGTCAGCGCGGACATGGCCCCGCCCGTCTCCTCGCGCGTGTAGATCGGCGAGGAGACGACCGCCCGAAGGTCCTCGCTGCCGTCCAAAGCCTCCGCCACCGCGGCGAGATCGGCCTCCACGGCTTCCAGCGCGGCCTCATCGGACGCGAGCTCGTACAACGCGGTCGCATACCGCCCTGCGATCGACGTGGTTTCCGACGAGACTGCCACGGGACCCCTTCCGTTCCTGCCGGGGAAACCCCGGCGCAGGGCCGGCGCGATGCACGCCGCTCACCCCCTGAAGTCGGGCGTGTGCTAGCATACGGGTCTGGGCCGTGCAATATTGCGACCCTCGTCTTAAGCGGCGATTTATGTATCTGAAGTACCTGCGCTTTCGGCGGCCCGCAGATGCAGGTGCGACCTTTGCGACCGGGCTTTTCGCCGCATTGATCCGCCGGATTCGCACCCTACGCGCGCAGATCGGCGCCGACCGCCTCCGACACGCTCGAAAAGCCGTCCTGCCGCAGCAGCGCAGACAGCCCCTCGGCCAAGCGCGCCGTCAGGGACGGACCCTCGTAGATCATGGCGGTGTAGAGCTGCACCAGCCGCGCGCCGGCGCGGATCTTGGCATAGGCCTGCTCGGCCGTCTCGATCCCGCCCACGCCGATCAAAGGCACCCGCCCCTCGGTGCGGCGCGCCAATCCCCGCAGCACCGCGGTGGACCGCTCGAAAAGCGGCGCGCCCGACAGGCCGCCCCGCTCCGCCGCCGCGGCGCTGAGCAGATCGTCCCGCGCCAAGGTGGTGTTGGTCGCCACCAAGCCGTCCACGCCGGCCGCCAGGGCGGCGGCCGCGACATCGTCCAGCCCCGCCTCGTCAAGATCCGGCGCGATCTTGACGACGACCGGCTTGCCCGGCGCCGCCGCGTCGCGCGCCGCCAGGCAGCGCCGCGCGACCGCCTCCAGCGCCTCGCGCCCCTGCAGGTCGCGCAGCCGCTCGGTGTTGGGCGAGGATACGTTGACCGTGAAGAAATCCGCGCAGCCGGCGAAGCGGGTCAGCACGGCGGCGTAGTCCTCGGCCTTGTCCTCGCTGTCCTTGTTGGCGCCCAAGTTGACCCCCACGACGCCCCGCGCGCCGCGCCCGCGCGCGCGCTCCAGCCGCGCGGCCACCGCCTCCATGCCCTGGTTGTTGAAGCCGAAGCGGTTGATCGCCGCCCGATCCTGCGGCAGTCGAAACAGGCGCGGCCGCGGGTTGCCCTGCTGCGGGCGCGGCGTCACGGCGCCGATCTCCACGAACCCCGCGCCGCAGCCCAGACCGGCCTCGACCGCCTCGGCGTTCTTGTCGAAGCCGGCGGCGATGCCGATGGGATTGGCGAAGGGCAGACCCCAGACATCGCCGCTCAGTCGAGGATCCTCGACCGGCCCGCTCCGCGGCGCCAGGCCCGCCGCGCGGCGCAGCGCGAAGCCGCGCAGGGCCAAGCCATGGGCGGTCTCCGGCTCCAGGCCCCTCAGCAGCGCCAACCCAGCGCGCTCCAGGTTCATTCCGACCCGTCGCCGAAGCCGTCAGGGAACGCATGCGCCCCATCCGGGCCCAGGGGGAGCGGATCAGCCGTCAACACGGCCGAGCGGGGCAGCGCGGCATAAAGGTGAGGGAACAGCGCCCCGCCGCGCGACGGCTCCCACCTCAGATCGTCCCTCAACGCGCCCGCATCCACCGCCACCAGCACCAGTCCCTCGACGCCCGAGAAATGCTTGGCCGCCGTCTCCCGCACCTGATCGGCGGTGGAGAAGTGAACGTAGCCGTCCGCCAGATCCACCGGCGCCCCGGCGAACGTCTCCACTCGCTGGAAGGCGGCCCATTCCTCTGCTCGCAGAATCTTGTAGAGGACCGAGGAGGGTGAACGCTGGTTCATACTGACACGAATCGGTTCATAAAGATTAATCAGCGCTGCTCCGAAGGTTTCGGAGCGCGTGGCGTATCCGGTGGCCTGCATCGCGTAGCGTTCGCAAGCGTCACGATGGGGAAAGCGGCCTTGCCGCCGGCCGCTTTCCCCCCCAACCAGAAACAGATGCGCATGGACCGCGCCGCACCCCGGACGGGGCCCGGCGTCGTCGCCTCACATGTACCCTTCGGCCGTTGCCCAGGCATGCGTGGCGTCGAGCGCGCGCTCCATCGGCGCGAACAGCTCCTCGATCTGATCCTCGGTGATGATCATCGGCGGGCAGAACGCCAGCGTGTCCCCGACCGCGCGCAGGATCACGCCATGCTTGAGCAGCTCGTTCATCATGGCCGGGCCGACCTTGCCCGCCGGCTGGAACATGGTCTTGCCGGACTTGTCGGGCGACAGCTCCAGAGCGCCCAGCAGGCCCACGCCCCGCGCCTCGCCGACCAGCGGGTGATCGGCGAACTCGCGAAGCTTGGCCTGAAACAGCGGCGCCACCTTGCGCACATGGTCCAGGATCCGCCGCTCCCGATAGATCTTCAGCGTCGCCACGCCCACGGCGCAGCCCATCGGGTGCCCGCCATAGGTGAAGCCGTGGCCGAAGACGCCGATCTTGCCGGTGTTGCTCTCGATCGCCTCCGCCATCTCCGAGTTGATCGCCACGGCCGACAGCGGCGCGTAGCCCCCGGTCAGCTGCTTGGCGAAGCTCATGGAGGTCGGGTTGATCTCGAACGTGTGCGAGCCGAACCAGTTGCCCGTCCGCGCGAAGCCGCAGATCACCTCGTCGGCGATCATGAGAATGTCGTGCTTGGCGAGGATCGGACGGATCGCCTGGAAATAGCCCTCGGGCGGCACGATCACGCCGCCCGCGCCCATCACCGGCTCTGCGATGAAGGCGGCGATGGTGTGGGCGCCCTCCCGCTCGATCAGCGCCTCGAGGTCCGCGGCCAGACGCGCGACGAAATCCGCCTCGCTCTCCCCCGCCTCGGCGCCGCGCCAGTAGTGCGGCGTCGTCGTGTGGTGGATCCGATCCACCGGCAGGTCGAAGTCCGTGTGGTTGTAGGGCAGCCCGGTCATCGAGGCGGAGACGATGGTCACCCCGTGATAGCCTTTGACGCGGGAGATGATCTTCTTCTTCTCCGGCCGGCCCAGCGCGTTGTTGTAGTACCAGGCGAGCTTCACCTGGCTCTCGTTCGCCTCGGAGCCGCTCGACTGGTAGAACACCTTGGACATGCCGGGGGCGAGGTCCTTGATGTGCTCGGCCAGCTCGATCGCCGGCTCGTGGCTGCGGCTGCCGTATTATCACCTCTTCGGCGGCCGCAGCCACGAGCCGGCGATCGATCTGGCCGAGCACATCAAGGACCTCGCCCCCGGCATGTCCAAGGTGTTCTACCAGTCGAGCGGCTCCGAGGCGAACGAGAGCCAGGTGAAGCTCGCC